>CAZOZD010000012.1:0-13743 GCA_964584195.1 uncultured Burkholderiales bacterium | reverse complement strand
ATGGCCAATGCTGATCACCAGGTCACGATCCTCGGCATGGTGCAGGAAAGCCAGATGCCGACGTTCGAAATCCCTGATTTGTTTCAGTTTTTGGAAAACCATCCTCGCCCCGGATTTTTTGCTTGCTTGCGGCTGAGTATGGAGTAACCGCCACAGGCCAGGCAAAGAATATCGCCGGTCAAATTGGCATGCATTCTGGTGGATTCATACCATTCGGATCCCGCCTGCTGCGAGGAGATGGAGTTTGTCGGTTTAGCCGCTGGCGGCCCTGGTATGCCCGGTCGAGACACCCATGGTTTTGAGATCGGCCCAGTCGATCCTGGACAGCCCGTTGCGCGCGGCACGAAGGCCACCCGGTCAGGGAGGCACGGATTCGGGCCGGCTCACCCCATTTCGGGCCGGGACGCCGCCGCGGATGGCTCGATATGCAGGGTGCGGGTGGGGAATGCGATCTCGGCGCCGTGCGCGGCGATGATCGCCGCCACCTTGAGCAGCACGTCCTGCTTCACCTCGTGGTATTCGGTCCAGACCCGGGTCCGGGTGAAGGTGTAGATGAAGAAGTTGAGCGAGGACTCGGCGAATTCGTTGAAATTGACGATCAGGGTTTCATTGGCGTCGATGTCCGGATGATTGCGCAGCATCTCGCGCACTTCGGCGGTGATGGCCGCCATCTTGTCGAGGTCGCAATAGCGGATGCCGATGGTCTCGCGAATGCGGCGGTGGCTCATGCGCGAGGGGTTCTCGACGACGATGGTGGTGAACAGCGCATTGGGCACATAGAGCGGATTCTTGTTGAAACGGCGGATGCGGGTATGACGCCAGCTGATGTATTCCACCGTGCCCTCGATGTCCTTGTCCGGCGAGCGGATCCACTCGCCGACCGAGAACGGCCGGTCCAGATAGATGGTGAGGCCACCGAAGAAGTTGGCAAGCAGGTCCTTGGCGGCAAAACCGATGGCGATGCCACCGATGCCACCGGCGGCGAGGATGCCGGAAATTGAAAAGCCCAGGGTCTGCATCGCCACCAGGGCGGCGGTGATCATCACAGACAGCTTGCCCAGCTTGGCCAGCGCATCCAGAGTGGTGCGGTCGACCTCCTCGCCGCTGGCCTCGCGGCGGGCGACATAATTTCCGACCACGTTGTTGATCAACTGCACCAGGAACCAGGCCAGGCAGGTCACCACGCCCAGATTGCGCAGGGCGGGGACCATGTCGAAGATCGGCGCCTGGGTATATTTGCCGATGATGTCGGTGGCGAATGTGAGGCCGACCAGCCATACCACCACCCGCAGCGGCCGCACGGCGGCACGGATGACGGCGTCGTCCCAGTTGTTCGAGGTGCGGCTGGCGATGCGCTCGGCATGGCGCAGAAGGTGATAGGCGACCAGGTTGACGCCGACCACCCCGAGGATGACCAGAAACACCTCCGGCAACCAGGGCTCGCGCAACCAGTCCAGACCGAGGCTGCTGGCAAGCTGGTGCATGAACTCGCGCATCATCCTGTCCGGTGAAACCGCGCCGCTCAGGTAGCCGTGGCCGGCCGGCCGGTCTCGACGAATTCCGGCGGCGGCGGCGAGCCGGCCGACAGGGTCAGCACCTCGTAGCCGTCCTCGCGCACCAGCACGGTGTGTTCCCATTGCGCCGACAGGGAATGATCCTTGGTGACCACGGTCCAGCCGTCGCCCAGTACGCGCACGTCGCGCCGGCCGGCATTGATCATCGGCTCGATGGTGAAGATCATGCCCGGCTCCAGGCGGGCGCCCTCACCCGCCTTGCCGTAATGCAGCACCTGCGGCTCCTCGTGGAATGCACGACCGATGCCGTGACCACAGAATTCGCGCACCACGCTGAAGCCGTTGCGCTCGGCATGACGCTGGATGGCATGACCGATGTCACCCAGATGCGCGCCCGGGCGCACCTGCTGAATGCCTTTCCAGAGACATTCGTAGCAGATCTCAGTCAGGCGGCGGGCCTGGATCGAAGGCGCGCCGACCATGAACATGCGCGAGGTGTCGCCGTGGTAGCCGTCCTTGATCACGGTGATGTCCAGGTTCACCACGTCGCCCGACTTCAGCACCCGATCGCCCGGCACGCCATGGCAGACCTGATGGTTGATCGAGGCGCAGATCGATTTCGGATAGGGCTTGTGGCCCGGCGGCGCATAGTCGAGCGGGGCCGGCACGCAGCCCTGCACGTCGACCATGTACTCGTGGCAAAGGCGATCCAGCTCGGCGGTCGATACACCCGGCTTCACGAACGGGGTGATGTAATCCAGTACCTCGGCGGCGAGCCGGCCGGCGATACGCATCTTCGCGATGTCTTCGGAATTCTTGATGACGATGGCCATAAGGAAGACGTGCCGGCGCAAGCGGGCCGGCACGCATTGAAAGGCATTAAAGCGTGGATGCTAACCGTTTTTGGCCCGGCGAGGCAAAGTGGGGGCCCCGTCAAAACCGCTCCGCGAGCAGGGTTTCCAGGCGGATCTGGTCGACGGTGAAGCCGCGAATGCCCTCGGCCAGCTTTTCCGTGGCCATGGCGTCCTCGTTCATCTGCCAGCGGAACTCGGCCTCGGTCAGCGGCGCCGGGCGCGGCTCGCGCGCACCATCGTCGACGAGGCGGCGTTCCAGGGGTGTGACGCTCACCGCCAGTTCGGCGAGCAGGTTCGGGCTGATGGTCAGGTAATCGCAACCGGCGAGCGCACGCACCTCGCCGGCGTTGCGGAACGACGCGCCCATGACGATGGTGGGATAGCCATGGCGCTTGAACCAGGCATGAATGCGACGCACCGAAAGCACACCCGGGTCTTCATCGGGCGGATATTCGCGCCCCGGGTTGCGGGACTTGTGCCAGTCCAGGATGCGGCCGACGAAGGGTGAGATCAGGGTCACCCCGGCCTCGGCGCTGGCCCGGGCCTGGGCAAAGCCGAACATCAGGGTGAGGTTGCAGTGGATGCCCTCGCGCTCCAGAACCTCGGCAGCACGAATGCCTTCCCAGGTGGCGGCGATCTTGAGCAGCACGCGCGAATGGTCGATCCCGGCAGCCCGGTACAGTTCGATCAGACGGCGCGCCTTGGCGACCGTGGCGGCGGTGTCGAACGACAGGCGGGCGTCGACCTCGGTGGATACCCGGCCGGGGATCAGATTCAGCACTGCCACCCCGACCGCCACCGCCAGCCGGTCGAGCGCATCATGCAGGCGCGATTCGCGATCCGCGCCCTCGGCATGGGCCACGGCCGCCTCGATCAGGGGCGCATAGCGCGGCGAGGCGACCGCCTTGAGCAGCAAGGACGGGTTGGTGGTGGCATCCTGCGGCCGATGTTCGGCAATCGCATCAAGGTCGCCGCTGTCGGCCACCACCACGGTCATGGTCTTCAGTTGTTCGAGCTGGCTGGGCATGTCTTTATCCTCCATCGGCAGGGATGCAAGCTCATCATAGGCGATGCGTGTTACAGACGATCGGATAGAATCGCGCCTCCCGCCGTTCAACCCCGCAAATATGTCCACCTACGACGCTTCCGCCATCGCCGTGCTCAAGGGCCTGGAGCCCATCCAGAAGCGGCCGGACATGTACACCCGCACCGAATCACCCACCCATCTGCTGCAGGAGGTGATCGACAACGCCTGCGACGAGGCGCAGAACGGCCATGCACGCAACGTCACCGTGACCCTGCACGCGGACGGTTCAGCCACGGTGGAGGACGATGGCCGCGGCATCCCGGTCGACATGCACCCCAGCGAAGGCGTGCCGGCAGTGCAGGTGATCTTCACCGTGCCGCATTCCGGCGGCAAGTTCGACGACGGTTCATACAAGATCTCCGGCGGCCTGCACGGCATCGGCGTCACCGTCAGCAATGCGTTGTCGCGTCGTCTGGAAGTCGAGGTCCGGCGTAGCGGCCAGCGTCATTACATGGCCTTCGAGCACGGCGCGGTGGTCGAGCCCCTGCATGAGCTGGGCACGGTTGGGCAAAGGAACACCGGCACCCGGGTGCGGCTGTGGCCGGAGGCCCGCTATTTCTACCACCCCGCCATCCGCCGCGCCGACATCCAGCACCTCTTGCAGGCCCGCTCGGCGATGCTGCCCGGGGTGCGCATGCGGCTGATCGACGAGGCCAGCGGCGACACCCTGGAATGGCACTACCCCGGCGGTCTGGCCGACTATCTCGCCGAACGGCTGCCGGGCGAGGGCTTTGTCAGCCCAATCTTCGCCGGCGAGCGTTTCGTCACCGGCAACGACGCCGGCTATGCCGACGGCGAGGGCGCGGCATGGGCGCTGGCCTGGGCGGAAGCGGGCGGCGAGGGCGAATCCTTCGTCAACCTGATCCCCACGCCACAAGGAGGCACCCACGAGGCGGGCCTGCGCGCCGGCGCATTCGAGTCGGTCAAGGAGTTCGCCAGCCACCACGGCCTGATGCCGGCCAAGCTCACCCTGCAGGCCGAGGACGTATGGCGGCACTGCCGTTTCGTGCTTGCGGCGCGCATCAAGGAACCGCGTTTTCAGGGCCAGACCAAGGACCGCCTCAACAACCGCGAGGCCATGAAGCTCATCGCATCGCGCGTCAAGGACCCGCTCGATGCCTGGCTCAACGCCCATGTCGAGGCGGCCCGCCAGATCGCCGAGCTGGCCATCCGCTCCGCCACGGCGCGGGCACGGGCCGGCAAGGTGTTTGAAAAGAAGAAGGCCTCCGGCGTGGCGGTGCTGCCCGGCAAGCTCACCGACTGCGAGACCTCGGACCCCGCCCGCGCCGAGGTATTCCTGGTCGAGGGCGACTCCGCCGGCGGCTCCGCCAAGCAAGGCCGCAACCGCGAGACCCAGGCCATCCTGCCTTTGCGCGGCAAGGTGCTCAACACCTGGGAGATCGACCGTCAGGCCATCTTCGCCAACACCGAGGTGCACGACATCGCGGTGGCGCTCGGCATCGATCCGCATGAGCCGGATGCCCCCGACAGCGTGCTCGACGGTCTGCGCTACCACACCGTGGCGATCATGGCGGATGCCGATGTCGATGGCGCGCATATCCAGACCCTGCTGCTCACCCTGTTTTTGCGCCACTTTCCCCGTCTGGTGGCGCGCGGCCATGTGTACATCGCCCAGCCGCCGCTTTATGGCATCAAGGTCGCGGCGCACAAGGGCCGCCCGGAGCGGCGCCTGTATGCGCTCGACGAGGCAGAACGCGACGAGATGCTGGCCCAGCTCGCCGACGAAGGCATTCCCGAGGCCAAGATCCATGTCGGCCGTTTCAAGGGCCTGGGTGAGATGAACCCGGAACAGTTGCGCGAGACCACCATGCACCCCGACACCCGCCGCTTCCTGCGCGTGTACCTGCCGGATGAACACGACGCGGTCGCCCGCCTGTTCGCCATGCTGATGGGCAAAGGCGCTGCGGCAGAACGGCGGGCCTGGATGGAGGCGAAGGGCGATCAGGCCGAGGTGGATGCATGACACTGCCCGCCCCACCCGGCGACGCCCTGTCCGGCGACCTGTTCGCGGCCGAACGCCCACCCGTGCCGCCTGCCCCGCCGGCATCACCGCCGCCGGAGGGCAGCGACAGCCTGCCGATCCACGAATTCGCCGAGCGCGCCTATCTCGCCTACGCCATGAGCGTGGTCACCGGCCGGGCACTGCCCGCCTTGGAGGATGGCCAGAAGCCCGTGCAGCGCCGCATCCTCTACGCCATGCGCGAGTTGGGCAACCGCTCCGACGCGCCGCACAAAAAATCGGCCCGCATCGTCGGCGACGTGATCGGCAAGTTCCATCCCCACGGCGACTCCAGCGTATACGAGGCGGCGGTACGCATGGCGCAGGACTTCACCCTGCGCTACCCGCTCATCGACGGCCAGGGCAACTTCGGCTCGCGCGACGGCGACGGCGCGGCCGCCATGCGTTACACCGAGGTCCGCCTCACGGCCCTGGCCGAAGCCATCCTGCTCGCCGAGATCGAGCGCGACACGGTCGATTTCCGCGACAACTACGACGGCACCCTGCGCGAACCCATGCTCCTGCCGGCGCGCCTGCCGGTACTGCTCATGAACGGCGCATCCGGCATTGCCGTCGGCATGGCCACCGAGGTGCCGCCGCACAACCTGATCGAGCTGGCCGAGGCCTGCCGCCGCACCGTGCTCGACCCCGGCATCGATGACGATGCCCTGCTCGCCTGCGTGCCCGGCCCCGACTTTCCCGGCGGCGCCCAGCTCATCTCGCCGCCGGAGGACATCCGCCAGGCCTATCTGACCGGGCGCGGCAGTCTGCGCCTGCGTGCCCGCTGGACGGTGGAGCCGCTGGCACGCGGCCAGTGGCGGGTGGTCGTGCACGAACTGCCACCCGGGGTGAGTACCGCGCGGGTGATGGCCGAGATCGAGGAAATCGGCAACCCCAAGGTGAAGCCGGGCAAGAAGGGGCTCTCGCCCGAACAGCAGGGCCTCAAGGCCGCTGCGGCCGCACTCATCGACGCCACCCGGGACGACTCCGATCAGGACCATCCGGTGCGTCTGCTGATCGAACCGAAAAGCCGCAACGTCACGGTCGACGAGATGATGGCCTTCCTGCTCGCCAACACCAGCCTGGAGGGCAACCATCCGGTCAACCTCACCGTCCTCGACCGAAACCGCCGCCCGGCGCAAAAGGGCCTGCCCGCGCTGATCCGGGACTGGGTTGCATTCCGGCTGGCGACAGTGGAACGGCGTCTGAAGCATCGTCTTGCCGAGGTGGAGCGACGCATCCATATCCTCGATGGCCGCCTCATCGCCTTCCTGCGCATCGAGGAAGTCATCCGGGTGATTCGCGAGGCGGATGAACCGAAGGCCGAACTGATGGCCCGCTTCGCGCTCAGCGAGACTCAGGCCGAGGACATCCTGGAGATCCGCCTCCGTCAGCTCGCCCGCCTGGAGGGCATCCGCATCCAGCGCGAACGCGACGAACTCGCCCAGGAAGGCGAAGGTTTGCGCCGCCTGCTCGGCTCGGAGACGGCGCGCCGCGAACTGGTGAGCCAGGAAATCGCCGCCGACGCGGAACGCTTCGCTGACCCCCGCCGCACACTCATCGAGGCCGCCGAGAAGATCACCAGCGCCCGTGCCGAAACCATCGTCGATGAGCCCGTCACCGTATTGCTGTCCAGAAACGGCTTCATCCGCCTGCGCCAGGGGCACGGCATCGACCGCCAAAGCCTCACCTGGAAGGATGGCGATGGCGAATTCGCGGTACTGGAAACCCGCACCATCCACCCCATCGTCGTGCTCGACCACGAAGGCCGCGCCTATACCCTGCGCGCCGCCGACCTGCCCGGCGGCAAGGGCGACGGCGCGCCGCTTGCCTCGCTCATCGAGCTGTCCGGACGCAAGCATGCCGCCCTGCTCTCCGGCCCCGCCGACACCCGCATCCTGCTCGCCAGCAGCACGGGCTGCGGCTTCATCTGCCAGCTCTCCGACCTCGTCAGCCGGCAGAAGGCCGGCAAGGCGTTCATGAACGTCGATGGCGGCGTCCTGCTCCCCCCGCTCGTGCTCGGCGCAGAGGACCGCGAGATCGCCGTGCAAGCAAGCGACACCCGGCTGTTGGTGATCCCGGTCGAAGAGATCAAGACGCTCGCCGGCGGCAAGGGGGTGCAGCTCATCGCCCTGGCCGAGGGCGACGCCCTGCTCTCGGTGCAGCGTGTGGCCGGCAGCATCCAGGCCATTGCCCTGGGGCCACGCGGCCAACGCCGCGCCATCACCTTAAACGCCCAGCGGCTCGATCCCTATCGCGGCCACCGCGCCCGCAAGGGTCGGGCGGCCCAAGCCTGAAGAGGGATCGATTCAGCACGGAACGGAATCATGCCCACCTGAAAGCTTTCGCCATCGCCCAACTGGTTGCGACCGGCAGCGTCGGGTACCATTGGCACGGTTCACACACGAAGGCCGGTTGCTCATGTTCCCTTCTTCCCCCCGATTCGAACCTCTGGGCGACGACGAGCTCGACCGCCTCGACGAGTTTCTCCAGTCCGAAGAAACCCCGCCGGCCTGCATGACACTGTCGGAGCTGGACGGTTTTCTCACCGCCATCCTGATCGGCCCCAACACCCTGCTGCCCAGCCAGTGGCTCTCCGAGGTCTGGGGCGAAACCGAGGATGATCCGATGCAGTTCGCATCGGAGGAACGGATGCGCGACATCCTCGACCTGATCATGCGCCTGTACAACCAGCGCGCCAGTGACCTCGTCGAGGACAACGACCTGTACGACCCCATCGTCTATGAATACGAGGAAGACGGCCAAACTCGCCGGGTCATCGAGGACTGGTGCTATGGCTTCATGACCGGCCTCAGCCTGGATGCCGAGGGCTGGGACCCCATCTTTCTCGACGACGAGGAGGCCGCGCTGCTCACGCCCATGCTGCTGTACGGCACCGAGACCGGCATCGAGGAGCGCAAGGCCAACCCGCAACTGGCCGAGCGTCACGAGGACCTCGCCGACGCCATCGGTCTGTGCGTGATCGGCATCCGCGATTTCTGGCTTCCGCATCGCAAGGCGACCCACACCGTGCGCCGGGAATCGCCCAAGGTGGGCCGCAACGATCCCTGCCCCTGCGGCAGCGGTCTGAAATTCAAGAAATGTTGCGGCCGCCCGGAACGGCTGCACTGAGCCCGCACTCCTGAACCGGCGCGGATGGCCACCCCGCTCCACCTCGGCATCGATTTTGGCACCAGCGGCGCGCGCGCCTGCGTGATCGCCCCCGGGGGCGAGATCGAGGCCATGGAACGGATCGAATTCGGTTCACTGCACGCCTTCGAATGGGCGCCAAGCTGGCGCGAAGGGCTGTTCGAATTGCTGGCCGCGCTCCCGGCGACCCCGCGCCGCGGCCTGGCCAGCCTCGCCATCGCCGCCACCTCAGGTACCGTGCTCGCCTGCGACGAAGCCCTGCTGCCCTGTGCCGAACCGCTGCTCTACAACGATGACCGGGCCCGTGCCGAGGCCGAACGCATCGCCCGCGCCGCCGGCGCCGAACACCCCGCCGCCACGCCCAGCTCGGGCCTGGCCAAGGTGCTCTGGCTGCGCGGCCGGCTCGGGCCGACGCGCAGCCACCTGTTTCTCAACCAGGCCGACTGGCTCACCGCGCTGCTCTCCGAACTGCCCGGCATCTCGGACTACCACAACGCGCTCAAGATGGGGTTCGACCTGGAAACCCGGACTTGGCCGGAATGGGCAACCTATCTGGCCGACATCGACTGCCTGCCCAACGTGGTGCCACCCGGCAGCGCCATCAACCGGATCAGCCGCCCGCGCGCCCGCCAGCTCGGCATCCGCCCCGACTGCGTGGTATGCACCGGCACCACCGACAGCATCGCCGCATTCCTCGCCGCCGGTGTCGACCGGCCCGGTGAGGGGGTTACCTCGCTCGGCTCCACCCTGGTGCTGAAACTGCTCTCCACCACCCGGGTGGACGCCGCCCGGTACGGCGTATACAGCCACTGGTTCGGCGCTTTGTGGCTGGCCGGCGGCGCATCGAATGCCGGCGGCGCCGTGCTGGCGCATCACTTCAGCAGTGACGAACTGAGCGCCTTGTCCAGCCGCATCGACCCCACCCGACCCAGCCCGCTCGACTATTACCCTTTACCCGCGCCGGGGGAGCGCTTCCCGATCAACGATCCCGACCTGCCTCCCCGCCTCGAACCCCGTCCCGACGACCGTGCCGAATTCCTGCACGGCATCCTCGAAGGACTGGCCCGGATCGAGGCGGAGGGCTACCGGCGCCTGCAGGCGCTCGGCGCCACGCCTCTGCATGAAGTGCATTCCGCCGGCGGCGGTGCCCGCAATCCAGTCTATGCTGCCATCCGCCAGCACCACCTGGGCTGCCCGGTGCGCATCGCACGGCAACAGGCTACGGGGCCGCCCGCCTCGCCTGCCACGGCAGCGCCCTGTTTCCGTCGGGAACGCCATGAGCCAGGACACGCCCGCGACCGGCCTGCGCGTGGAACTGCGCCTGCCTTTCGCCTGGCATCCGGCAGCCGAGGCACGACCGGCACAAAGCCTGGCGGGCAGCCGGATATTGCTGCGGGCATACAACGAGATCGAAGCCATGCCCCACGAAAGCGAGGCCGACCCTACCCTGCCCCGCCTGGAGGCCAAGCTCGATCTGATGCTGCACTGGTTGGGACGGAGTCTGTTCGGCAGCCGCCCGGCACTGCCGGAAACCCGCGTCTGGCTCGGTCCGACAGGCGTGGAATGGGAGATTCAGGCCGGGCACACCGGGATTCCCGAAAACGGCGAAGGCTGGATCGAGCTTGAGCTCTCCCCCGCCCTGCCCGGCCGGCTGGAATGGCCCGTCCGGCTGGCTCCTGGCGCGACCGGGCAGCGGCGGGCCGAATTCATTGGCCTGGATGAAGAGACGACTGAACTTTGGACACAGTGGCTGTTCCGCCGCCACCGTCGCGCCATCCAGGCGGCGCGATCCGGCGCAATCTCCGACGCACCCTGACCGCCCGGGGCGCGCGCTCCGGGCTTTTCCCCGAAAATCAGTCGCGCTTTTCAGCCAGGGCGGTATTGATCTTCACCTTGGCCTGGGCACGGTGGTATTCGAGGAATGCGCGCAACTCCTCCTGCGCGCTCAGGCGCAAGAGGTCGCGCTGGATGAAGGGCAGCTGCGCCTCGGGCACCTCGCCGGGCGTCACCCGGGCAAGGCGATACAGGCGATAGCCATCCGGCATTTCCACGCCGGCATAGGCCGGCAGGCTGGTGACCGGGCTCTTGAAGATGGCCTTGATGGCAGCCGGCGGCAGGGCGGCCGGCTGCATGCGGCTGACCGTCACCGGCGCGGCCCAGCCGGACGGCTCCTGGCCGGCGCGAGCCGCCTTGAGGGCCGCCTCGCCGGCGGCGACGGCACGGGCCAGCGCCTCACGCTCGACGAGTTTTGCCCGGATGACGTCACTCACTTCGGCGAGCGGCCGTACACCGGCCGGCTTGTGTTCAAGCACCCGCGCGGCAACCAGCATACCGGGGTTGATCTCGACCGCCTCGGTGTTGTGCTTCTTGTCGAGTGCCTCCGGGCTGAACAGTGCCTCGACCAGGCGCGGCTTGGCGAGGATGGCCGGCTCGGCGCGCTCGCGGCTGACCCAGCCGCTCTCCTGGAGAGGCAGGCCGAACTCCTGGCTGGCCGGCTCCAGGCTTTCGGGCTGCTCGTAGACCAGGTTGCTGAAACGCTCGGCGGCCTCGGCAAAGCGGCGATGCGCCTCCTGCTGCCGCAATTCCTCGATGATTTCGGCGCGCACCACTTCAAAGCCGATCCGGGTACCCGGGGTGATACCGTCCAGACGGATGATGTGGAAGCCGAATTCGGTCTCGACCAGATCGGAGATGGCCCCCACCTGCATGGAGAACACCGCATCGGCGAATGGCTTGACCATGGTTTCGCGCACGAAGCTGCCCAGGCTGCCACCATTCCGCGCCGAACCCGGGTCCTGAGAATGCTGACGCGCCAGCTCGGCAAAGCCGGCCGGCTTGGCGCGCGCCTCGGCCAGGATCTGCTCGGCCTTGGCGCGGGCGGCATCCCGCCCCTCCCCGGCACGGATCAGGATATGGCTGGCGCGGCGCTGCTCCGGCTCCTGGTAGCGGGCTGCATTGGCCTCGTAGAACTGGCGCGCGCTGGCTTCGGAAATATCGATCCGGCCGAGCAGACTGTCCACGCTCAGGGCAAGATACTGCACCCGCACCTGCTCGGGCGTGGCGAAACTGGCCCGGTTGGCTTCGTACTCCGCCTTCACCGCCGCCTCGTCGATCACCACCGCATCATGCTGGGCGCGGCTGGGGAAGAACAGTTCGTTCACCTCACGCTGCTCCGCCAGCAGGGTGGCCATGCGGCGCGCCGTCGCGGGCCCGAGCAGGGCGCCCTCACCATAGGCGAACTGCAATTTGTTGAGCAGGAGGTCCTGGCGCAACAGTTCGATGAGCCTGGCCCGGTTCATACCCCGGTTGCGCAGCCAGCCCTCGAGACGGGCCTCGGAAAACACGCCGTTGTCCTGGAACACCGGGATCTCGCGCAGCGCCGCCTCGATCTGGGCATCGCTCACCCGCATCGCCGCCTTGTCGGCGGCCAGCCCCAGCAGGGTCGTATTGATCAGCTGATCCAGCACTTCCTTGCGAAACGCTGGATTTTCCACGTCGACCTGGCCACCCATGGCCTCACGCTGGTTGCTCAGGGCCTCGGCGAACTCACGCTCGGTGACGTCGATCCCGCCCACCGTGGCCACCGCCGCTTCCTTGCCGCCTCCGCTGACGTAGGACTCGACCCCCCAGATCGCGAACGACAGGATGAGCAGGCCGAGGATGATCTTGGCGATCCAGCCTTGGGCGTGATTGCGTATGGCTTCGAGCATGGCGTGGTTTCCGGCTTGATGAACGGGGGAGCGGCGACACCGGACGGAGATTTTCCCGGGCGCGGGCCGCATTCCAATAGCGATTCGGGCCGCGCATCCTACCACGAACCCCCGCCCCCGGCATCCGTCCCGGACACCGATCCGGACAGTGACGCGGATTTCCTGGGTCTGGAAAATTTCAGTTGACGCCTCGCGCCCGGGCACTAGAATTAGCGCCCAACAACAACACGGGCACCATATATAGCGTTTGCTTATATAGAGGAACCAATCCGTGGATTCGCCCAGATCACCGCACAAGGAGACGCCCCGATGCAAGTTACCGCCGAACACCCTTCCGACCGCGCCACCGTCATCTCCGAGCTCGCCGCCGCTCCGGCCGTGGACGAAGCCCCCTACGCCCAGTATCGCATCATCCGCCGCAACGGCGCGGTGGTGGCGTTCGAGCCTGGCAAGATCGCCGTGGCCATGACCAAGGCATTCATCGCCGTGAACGGCTCCCAGGCTGCCGCCTCCGCCCGTGTGCGCGAACTGGTGGACGGCCTCACCCAGGGCGTGGTGGGCGCGCTGATGCGCCGTCAGCCCAATGGCGGCACCTTCCACATCGAGGACATCCAGGACCAGGTGGAACTGGCACTGATGCGCTCCGGTGAACATGAAGTGGCCCGCGCCTACGTGCTCTACCGCGAGCGCCGCGCCGAGGAACGCGCCCGCCAGCGCCAGGAGGCAGCCGAGGAACACACCCTGTACTGTGTCGAGAACGGCGAGAAAAAGCCCATCGACCTGAAGCGACTGGCCGACCTGGTCGGCGAAGCCTGCGCCGGACTGCCCGAAACCAACCCACAGCCCATCCTCCAGGCCACCCTGCGCGACCTCTATGATGGCGTCCCCAGCGAGGAAGTGCGCAAGTCCCTGATCCTCTCCGCCCGTTCCCTCATCGAGAAGGACCCGGACTACGCCTATGTCACCGCCCGCCTGCTGCTCAACAGCATCCGCCACGAAGTGCTGGGCGAGGAAGTCACCCAGGCCGGCATGGCGACCCGCTACGCCGAGTATTTCCCGCGCTACGTCAGGCAGGGCATCGCCGCCGAGCTGCTCGACGAGCGCCTCGCCCAGTTCGACCTGGAACGCCTGGCCGCTGCACTGGACGCCTCCCGTGACAACCAGTTCCAGTATCTGGGCCTGCAAACCCTGTACGACCGCTATTTCCTGCACATCCAGGAACGCCGCATCGAGCTGCCGCAGGCCTTCTTCATGCGCGTGGCGATGGGTTTGAGCATCAACGAGATCGATCGCGAGGCGCGTGCCATCGAGTTCTACGAGGTGCTGTCCCGCTTCGACTACATGAGCAGCACCCCCACCCTGTTCAACGCCGGCACCCGCCACAGCCAGCTCTCCTCCTGCTACCTCA
>CAZOZD010000011.1:246-21949 GCA_964584195.1 uncultured Burkholderiales bacterium | reverse complement strand
ACCGGCCGAGGCGCCGCTCGACCTCCCCGCTCCGGCGCCGCTGGAGGCACCGCCTGCGCTCCCTCCCATGCCCGAACCCGGTCCGGAGACCCCCGCCCAGGAAAGTGCCGCACCGCCGGAAACCATGCCGCCGGCCTTGCCGCCCGCACCGCAGGTCGAGACCCCTGTGCCGACCCCGCTTGCCACGACCGAACCCGCACCCCAGCCGCTGCCGGTCGGACGCGCCGTATTGCGTTTCCAGACCCAGGAGGACGCCTGGATCCGGGTCGACGACCGCGATGGCCAGCGCTACTCCAAGCTGTTGCGGGCCGGCACATCGGAGCAGGTGCGCGGCAATCCGCCGTTCCGCCTGGTGGTCGGCAATGCCGCCTCGGTGCGGCTCGAATACAACCAGCAGTCGATCGACCTCAAGCCGTTCATCGGTGAAAAGGTTGCGCGCCTGACACTGGAATAAGCCCCATGACCCCGCATCGCATCGTCCGGCGGCCCAGTCGCCGTGTGCAGGTCGGCAATGTCGCGGTGGGTGGTGGCGCGCCGGTGGTGGTACAGTCGATGACCAACACCGACACCGCCGACATCAAGGCCACCGTGCGTCAGGTGCACGAACTCTGGCAGGCAGGCTCCGAGATCGTCCGGGTGACGGTGAACACCCTGGAGGCCGCCCGCGCCGTGCCGGCCATCCGCGAACGCCTGGACGAGCTCAACTGCCCGGTACCTTTGGTGGGCGATTTTCATTTCAATGGCCACAAACTGCTGGCCCAGGTGCCCGAGTGTGGTGTGGCACTTGCCAAGCTGCGCATCAACCCGGGCAACATCGGACGTGGCGCAAAACGCGACGAGCAGTTCGCCAGCCTGATCGAATTCGCCTGCCGCCATGAACGGCCGATCCGCATCGGCGTCAACTGGGGCAGCCTCGACCCGGAGCTGCTGGCGCGGATGATGGACGAGAATGCCCGTCAGGCCCGGCCGGCCGAGCCGGAGGTTGTGATGCGGCATGCACTCATCGCTTCCGCCCTCGACTCGGCCGCGCGGGCGGAGGAGCTTGGGCTCCCCGGCGACCGCATCGTGCTGTCCTGCAAGCTGTCCGGGGTGCAGGACCTGATCGGCGTATACCGCGACCTCGCCGCGCGCTGCGACTATCCATTGCATCTGGGCCTGACCGAGGCCGGCATGGGTTCCAAGGGCATCGTCGCATCCACCGCCGCGCTGGCTGTCCTGTTGCAGGAAGGCATCGGCGACACCATCCGGGTGTCGCTCACCCCCGCGCCCGGCGAGTCGCGCACGACCGAGGTCCGGGTGGCGCAGGAGATCCTGCAATCGCTCGGATTGCGCGCGTTTACCCCCATGGTCACTGCCTGTCCCGGCTGCGGTCGCACCACCAGTACGGTGTTCCAGGAGCTGGCGCAGTCGATCCAGACCTGGCTGCGCGAGCAGATGCCGCACTGGCGCGGCATCTATCCCGGTGTGGAGACGATGAACGTGGCGGTGATGGGGTGCGTGGTCAACGGCCCCGGCGAGAGCAAGCACGCCAACGTCGGCATCAGTCTGCCGGGCAGCGGCGAGGTGCCGGTGGCGCCGGTCTATGTCGATGGCGAGAAGACCGTGACCCTGAAGGGAGACCGTATTGCCGAGGAGTTCCAGGCCATCGTCGAGGCCTATGTGCGGCGGACCTATGGCCAGGACCCGACAGGATGAATGGGAACCCTCCCGTTTTCCATTTCCAGCTTCTCGGGATCGTGTAAATGAGTGACGCCCTGCGTGCCGTGCGCGGCATGAACGACATCCTGCCGGCGGATTCCCCGCTCTGGCAGCATTTTGAAGCCACCGTACGCGACTGGCTGGCCGGCTATGGCTACCAGGAGATCCGCACCCCCATCCTGGAGCACACGGGTCTGTTCAAGCGGGCCATCGGCGAGGTCACCGACATCGTCGAAAAGGAGATGTACACCTTCGTCGACGAGCTCAACGGCGAATCGCTCACCTTGCGTCCGGAAGGTACGGCATCGTGCGTGCGTGCGATCATCGAACACAACCTGCTCTTCGACGGTGGCAAGCGCTTGTGGTACCAGGGCCCCATGTTCCGCCATGAACGGCCGCAGAAGGGGCGTTACCGCCAGTTTCACCAGGTCGGCATCGAGGCGCTCGGGTTCGCCGGCCCCGACATCGACCTCGAACTGCTGCGGATGACCGCCCGCCTGTGGCGCCGGCTTGGCATCGCCGATGTGGTACGCCTGGAGATCAACAGTCTGGGCGGGGCCGAGGCGCGCGCCAGTCATCGGCACAAGCTGATCGCCTATTTCGAGACCCACCTCGACCAGCTCGACGAGGATGCCCGCCGCCGCCTGTACAGCAATCCCTTGCGCATCCTGGACAGCAAGAACCCCGCCATGCAGGTCCTGATCGAAGGCGCGCCGAAGCTTGTGGACGAGCTCGACGATACCGCCCGGGCCCATTTCGACGCCATCCGTACCGGGTTGGACGTCGCGGGCGTGGCCTACCGGGTCAATCCGCGTCTGGTGCGCGGGCTGGATTATTACAACTACACGGTGTTCGAATGGGTGACCGACCGGCTCGGTGCCCAGGGCACGGTGTGCGCCGGCGGCCGTTATGACGGCCTCGTCGCCCAGCTCGGTGGCAAGCCCGCACCGGCCTGCGGCTTTGCCATGGGGGTGGAGAGACTGCTCGCACTGATCGTGGAGTTCGCCCCCCCCGTTTCAGCGACTGCGATCGATGTGTATCTGGTCAATGTCGGCGAGGCGGCCAGCCGGTTCGCCGGCATCGCCGCCGAATCGCTGCGTGACGCCGGTCTGCGGGTGAGCCTGCATTGCGGTGGCGGCAGCTTCTAGTCGCAAATGAAGAAGGTGGATGCCAGTGGCGCCCGCTATGCCGCGCTGGTGGGTGACGACGAGGCCGCGGCGGGTGAACTGACCCTCAAGCCGCTGCGGGGCGAAGGCGAGCAGAAGCGCCTCTCACTGGTTGCTGCAATCGAATACATTTTGCATAAGGATCAATGACATGGCGCTGGATCTTGAAGAACAGGAAAAACTTGAGGAGCTCAAGGCATGGTGGAAACGCCATGGCAAATGGGTGCTCATCGGGGTGACCGTGTTCGTGCTCGCGGTGGTCGGCTGGCGGGTCTGGACGGTGTGGGATGCGCGCCAGACCACCGAGGCCGCCCTGCTGTTCGAGCGGGCCATGGAGGCCGCTGCGCGCGATGACGACAAGGCCCTCAAGGAGGCTAGCGCGCTGATCATGGACAATCACCGCCGCTCCGGTTATGCCGCGCCGGCCGCCTGGCTGGTCGGCAAGGCCAACTTCGAAGCGGGCGACCTGAAGAGCGCCCGGGCCCAATACCAGTATGCCCTGGACAACGCCCGCGAACCCGGAGTCGAGCATCTGGCCCGTCTGCGTCTGGCCACGCTGCTGATCGAGGAACAGGACTACCCGGCGGCGATGAAACTCCTGGATGCTCGCCATGACGAGGCATTCGCCGGCCTGTTCGCGCAGATCAAGGGCGATGCCCTGGTGGCCCAGGGTCAGGCCGACGCCGCCCGCGCCGCCTATCGCGTCGCGCTCGACAAGCTCGGCGAGGCAAGTCCGTTGCGACCGCTGGTCGAGATCAAGCTCGACGCGCTCGGAGGGGAGTGAACCATGGTTTCCGCCAAGACGATCCTTCCCTTCGCCACAGCCCTGTTCCTGGCCGGCTGTGGCACGGTCGGGGGCTGGTTCGGCGGCAGGGAGCCGGTCAGCAAACCGGCCGAACTGGTCGAATTCAAGCCCGTCATCGAGGTCCGGCGCGCATGGGAGGCCCGTCTGGGCAGTTCCCATCCCTATGCATTCAGCCCGGCCAGCGATGGCGGCACCGTGCTGGTGGCCGACCGTGAGGGGCGCATCGTCCGCCTCGATCCGGGCAGCGGCCGCGAACTGTGGCGGGTCGATGCCGGCAAGCCACTGTCCGCCGGGCTGGGCGTTGGCGAAGGAGTGGTCCTGGCCGGCACAGCCAAGGGCGAATTGCTGGCCTATCGCCTCAGCGATGGCCAGCCGGCCTGGGGTGCCCCCCTGGGTGGCGAGATCCTGGTTCCGCCAGTGGCTGCGCATGGCTGGGTGGCGGCGCGCGGCAACGACGGCAAGGTGCATCTCATCGATGCCCGCGATGGCAAGGTCCGCTGGTCGCAGGGGAGGGTACTCCCCCCCCTGTTGTTACGCGAGCAGGGACACCTTCTGCTCAGCCGCCAGACCCTGCTCGCCGGCCACCCCGGCGGTCGCCTGAGCGCGCTTGCGCTCGGCAACGGCGCCCCGGTCTGGGAGGTCAACGTCGCACTGCCGCGCGGTGCCACCGAACTCGAACGCATCACCGACGTGGTCGGAGCTCTGGCCGCCGATGCATTCCAGGTATGCGCGGTGGCCTATCAGGGCCGTGTCGGCTGCTTCGAGCTGGCCACCGGCCGGCCATTGTGGTCGCGCGAGTTTTCCGGCCTGGCCGGCGTCGAACTCGAAGCCGGCATGCTTTACGCGGTGGATGACCGCGGCGGCGTGCATGCATTCGACAAGAGTCGCGGCAACCACCTGTGGAAGCAGGATCGCCTGCGCGACCGCGGTCTGTCCACCCCGCTCGCCCTTGGCCGCTATGTGGCGGTAGGGGATTACCAGGGGTTCATTCATTTCCTCGATGCCGAAACCGGCGCCTTCGTGGCCCGCGTCGCGACCGACGGCAGCGCCATCCGTGGCCCCATGCTGGCCTTGTCCGGCGGGTTGGTAGCACAGACCGCCAATGGCGGTGTGCATGCGTTCAAAATCAGTGACGGAGTGACGAAGTGACGGAGTGACCGTCGCCGTCACTTTTCACGCGTACCCTGTCCCCCGTCACCGGCTCAAAATGATCCCCACCCTCGTTCTGGTCGGCCGCCCCAATGTCGGCAAATCGACCCTGTTCAACCGCCTGACCCGCAGCCGGGATGCACTGGTGCATGACCAGCCGGGCCTCACCCGGGACCGCCATTACGGCCACGGCCGGGTCGGCGACAAGCCCTATCTGGTGGTCGATACCGGCGGTTTCGAACCGGTGGTGGATTCCGGCATCCTGGCCGAGATGGCGCGCCAGACCCTGCAGGCGGTGGACGAGGCGGATGCAGTGCTGTTCATCGTCGACGGTCGCACCGGTCTCGCGCCGCAGGACAAGTTGATCGCCGAACGCTTGCGCCGCACCGGCCGCCCGGTGCATCTGGTGGTGAACAAGACCGAGGGCATGCCGCCAGCAAACGCCGTGGCCGAATTCCACGAGCTCGGCCTGGGTACACCGTATGCCATCTCGGGCGCACACGGCGAAGGCGTGCGCGGCCTGATGGAAATCGTCCTGGCCCCATTCCCGGCCGAGGCGGAACCGGAGCCGGAGCGGGAGAGGGACGTGGCGCATCCCCGCATCGCCATCCTCGGCCGGCCCAATGTAGGCAAGTCAACCCTGGTCAACAGCCTGGTGGGGGAGGAGAGGGTGATCGCGTTCGATCAGCCCGGCACCACGCGCGATGCAATCCATGTCGAATTCCAACGCAACGGCCGTCCCTACACCCTGATCGACACTGCCGGGGTGCGGCGCAAGGGGCGGGTCACCGAAACGGTGGAAAAGTTCTCCGTCATCAAGACCCTTCAGGCGGTGGAGGAGGCCAATGTGGCGGTGCTGGTGCTCGATGCCCGCCAGGACATCGCCGACCAGGACGCCCATCTCGCCGGCTTCATCCTCGAGGCCGGGCGGGCGCTGGTGGTGGCGGTGAACAAATGGGATGACCTCGACCGCTATCGCCGCGACCAGGTGCGGCGCGACCTCGCCCGGCGCCTCGATTTCCTGTCCTTCGCCCGTTTTCACTTCATCTCCGCCCTGCGCGGCGACGGCATCCAGGGCCTGTTCAAATCGGTGGACGAGGCCTATCGCGCCGCCATGGCCAAGCTCCCCACGCCGCGCCTGACCCAGGTGCTGCACGATGCCGTCGCTCGTCAGGCCCCGGCGCGCTCCGGCCTGTCCCGGCCCAAGCCCAAGTACGCCCACCAAGGCGGCATGAATCCGCCCGTGATCGTGGTGCACGGCAACCAGCTCGATGCCATCGACAAGGCCTATACCCGGTACCTGGAAAACGTGTTCCGGCAAGCGTTCAGCCTGCAAGGCACGCCGCTCAGGATCGAATACCGCACCAGCGCCAACCCGTTCGAGGACCAGAAAAAGCCGGGCTTCACCGCCGGCCTCAAGGCCCGTGCCCGAGCCGCGCGGCAAAAACCCGCAGCCCCCGGACGTGGCCGGGCGGGTCGACCGGATTGAGCCGGGGGCGGCTCCCGGAATCGGCCGGAGTGCGCTAGAATCCCGTTTCCATTACAACCCCATCCAAGTCAGGAACCGAAATGAGCAAAGGGCTGCAATTACAAGACCCGTTCTTGAACGCGCTGCGCCAGGAACAGGTGCAGGTTTCCGTGTATCTCGTCAACGGGATCAAGCTGCAAGGCTATATCGACAGCTTCGACCAGTATGTGGTGCTGCTCAAGAACGCCGTCACCCAGATGGTGTACAAGCACGCCATCTCCACCGTGGTTCCCTCCCGTGCCGTGGCCTATCGCCAGCCTGGCGACGAAGACTGAGCTCCCCCCGTTCCGCTGGTGCGGAACGGCATACCGGCGCTGATCGCGCAAATCCTCCATCATGTTTGAACGCCCCGAACGCGGTTCCGCCGTCGTTCTGGTCAGCATCGACTTCGGCGACCCCGAGCATGGCGACAGCCTGGCCGAATTCCGCCTGCTCGCCAGCGGTGCCGGACTCGATGTTGTCGCCGTGGTCGAGGCGCGCCGTGCCAGGCCGGATGCGGCCCTGTTCGTCGGTAGCGGCAAGGCCGACGAGATCGCAGCGATTGCGAAGGAGGGGGGCGCCGACCTGGTTCTGTTCAACCATGTGCTGTCGCCGGTGCAGGAGCGCAACCTGGAGCGGCGCATGCAATGCCGGGTGCTCGACCGCACCGCGCTGATCCTCGACATCTTCGCCCAGCGGGCGCGCAGCAACGAAGGCCAGTTGCAGATCGAGCTGGCCCAGCTGCGCCATTATGCAACCCGCCTGGTGCGTGGCTGGACCCACCTGGAACGGCAGAAGGGCGGCATCGGCCTGCGCGGCGGTCCCGGCGAGACCCAGCTCGAACTTGACCGGCGCCTGATCGGCCAGAAGATCAAGACCATCGAGACGCGTCTGGCGAAGCTGGAAAGGACCCGCGCCCTGCAACGCCGGGCGCGCCAGCGCGGCGGCACGCTTTCGGTGTCCCTGGTCGGCTACACCAATGCCGGCAAGTCGACCCTGTTCAATCGCCTGACCCGGGCCCAGGTGTACGCCGCCGACCAGTTGTTCGCCACCCTCGACACCACTTCGCGCAAGCTCTGGCTGAACGAGGCCGGCCAGGTGGTTCTGTCGGACACCGTCGGCTTCATCACCCATCTGCCGCATGCCCTGGTGGCGGCCTTCCACGCCACACTGGAGGAAACCGCGCGCGCCGACCTGCTGTTGCATGTGATCGACTCGGCCAGCCCGACCCGGGACCGCCAGATCGAGGAAGTGAACGCCGTGCTGGCCGAGATCGGTGCCGACGCGGTACCGCAGATCGAGGTGTACAACAAGATCGACCTGACCGGCGTGGCGCCGGCATTGGTCCGGGACGAGTGTGGTAAGATTGCCCGCGTCGCCTTGAGCGCCCGCACCGGCGCGGGTGTCGATGATCTCAAGCTGGCGCTGACCGAGTTCGCCCGGTCGCGCCGGATCAACCAACTAGATACGACTGAATCCGAATACGATGGCCTGGAACGATCCCCAATGGGGTAATCAGAACCGGGGCGGCGGCGATGGCGGCCCCCCGGACCTCGACGAACTCTGGAAACGCTTCAACCAACGCCTCAACGCCATGTTCGGACGCAAGTCCGGTGGCGGCAACGGCGGGGGAGGGCCGGGCGGTGGGGTGGGCATGCCGTCCGACTTCCGCATCCCGGGCGGCATCGGCCTGCTCATCGGCATCGTCGTGGTGGTCTGGCTGGCCTCCGGTTTCTACATCGTCAACGCCGGCGAGCGGGGCGTGGTGCTGCGCTTCGGCAAGTTCCTGGAAACCAGCATGCCCGGCCCGCGCTGGCATCTGCCCTATCCGTTCGAGACCGTGGAGAAGGTCAACATCGACCAGGTACGCACGGTTGAAATCGGCTACCGCAACAACGTCCGCTCCAAGGTGCTGTCCGAATCGCTCATGCTCACCGATGACGAGAACATCATCGACCTGCAATTCTCGGTGCAGTACACCCTGAAGAATCCCGAGGACTACCTGTTCACCAACCGCAGTCCGGACGAGGCGGTCAAGGGCGTGGCGGAGACCGCGATCCGCGAGGTGGTGGGCAAGAGCAAGATGGACTACGTGCTGTACGAGGGGCGCGCCGACATCGCCGACCGGGTCGCCAAGCTGATGCAGGACATCCTCGATCGCTACCAGACCGGCATCAACATCAGCAAGGCCAACATGCAGAACGCCCAGCCGCCGGAGCAGGTACAGGCGTCCTTCGACGATGCCGTCAAGGCCGGCCAGGACCGCGAGCGCCTCAAGAGCGAGGGCGAGGCCTACGCCAATGACGTCATCCCGAAGGCGCGCGGCGTGGCCTCGCGCCTGATGGAAGAGGCCGAGGGATATCGCCAGCGCGTGATCGCCAACGCCGAGGGTGAGGCATCCCGCTTCGCCCAGATTCTGGTCGAGTACGCCAAGGCGCCCCAGGTCACCCGCGAGCGGCTGTATCAGGACGCCATGCAGCAGGTGCTGTCGTCCACCACCAAGATCATGGTCGATGACAAGCAGGGCGGCAACCTGCTCTACCTGCCGCTCGACAAGTTGATGCAGGCCGCCGGTGCGGTCCAGGCCGAGGCCGGCAGCCGCGCCGAATCGCCGATGGCGCCTGCCACCGAAAGCACGGCGCGGTCGCGCGATGCCTTCCGTGGCCGTGAGCGCGAGGAACGTCCATGAAGAATCCAGCCACCCTCATCGTACCCGTCGTCGCCGGCCTGGTGCTGCTGGCCATGTCGCTCTATACCGTCGACCAGCGCCAGGTGGCGATGGTGTTCCAGCTCGGCGAAGTGGTCGGCATCAAGCGCGACCCCGGGCTTTATTTCAAGATCCCGCTGATCCAGAACGTGCGCTTTTTCGAGAAACGCATCATCACCCTCGATTCATCCGAACCCGAGCGTTTCATCACCTCGGAAAAGAAGAACGTGCTGGTCGACTACTGGATCAAATGGCGCATCTACGACGTGCAGCGCTACTACGTCAGTTTCGCCGGTGACGAGCGGCGGGCCGAGAACCGCCTCGCCCAGACCGTCAACGATGGCATGCGCGCCGAGTTCGGCAAGCGTACCGTACATGATGTGGTCTCCGGCGAACGCGACCGGATCATGGAAGTGCTGCGCGAGAAGGCGGACCAGGATGCGCGTCGCTTCGGCGTGCAGGTGATGGATGTCCGCATCAAGCGCGTCGACCTGCCCGCCGAGGTGAGCGAGTCGGTCTATCGCCGCATGGAGGCCGAGCGCAAGCGGGTCGCCAACGAACTGCGTTCAACCGGTGGCGCCGAGGCTGAAAAGATCCGCGCCGATGCCGACCGCCAGCGCGAGATCATCATCGCCGAGGCCTATCGCGACGCCCAGCGCATCAAGGGTGAGGGCGATGCCCGTGCCGCCGCCATCTACGCCTCCGCTTTCGGCAAGAACCCCGAGTTCTACGCTTTCTACCGCAGCATGGAGGCCTATAAGGCCAGCTTCCGCGGCAAGAATGACGTCATGGTGCTGCAACCGAATTCGGACTTCTTCCGCTACATGAAATCGCCCAAGGGTGGCGGCCGTTGAGTCTCGCCGAGGTTTTCCTGCCCGCCCTGGCCTTGATGCTGGTGTTTGAAGGAGTCCTGCCCTTCCTCGCGCCGGTCGCCTGGCGCGAGGCGTTCACCCGCATGATCAGCCTGCGTGACGGGCAGATTCGCTTCATGGGACTCGTATCCATGCTGATCGGGCTGGCCTTGCTGCTGGCGGTGACCCGATGACCCCGCCCTGGCTCCTGCCCGAGCACGTCGAGGACATCCTGCCGCCTTACGCCGAGGCGGCTGAATCCTTGCGCCGCCGCCTCGTCGACCTGTTCGCCGGTTACGGCTACGAGCTGGTCTGCCCGCCCCTGGTCGAATATCTGGAATCGCTTCTCACTGGCGCGGCGGCCGATCTCGACCTCAATACATTCAAGGTGGTGGATGGCCTGTCCGGTCGCCAGATGGGCATCCGCGCCGACATCACGCCGCAGGCCGCGCGCATCGACGCCCATCTGCTCAACCGCCAGGGCGTGGCGCGCCTGTGCTATGCCGGACCGGTCCTGCACACCTTGCCTGCCGGCCTCCTGTCCTCGCGCGAGCCCTTCCAGATCGGTGCCGAACTGTTCGGTCACGCCGGCATCGAGGCCGACATCGAGATCCTCGAACTGATGCGGCGCGCATTTTCCCTCGCCGCTTTACCTGGCGCGCGCGTCAGCGTTGCCCATGTCGGCCTGTTCCGGGCCCTGGTCGAAGCCGCCGGCCTGCCCACGGGCACGGCTGAAGCCCTGTTCACGATCCTGCGCAACAAGGATGTGCCGGCCCTGGCCGAACTGACCGGGACACTGGAGGCACGCTGGCGCGATGCGTTCCGTCTCCTGCCCGAGCTGTATGGAGACGCCGGGGTTCTGGACGAAGCGCGCCGTCACCTGCCAGCCATCGACGGCGTGCGGCGGGCCCTGGACGACCTGGCCGCACTGGCGGCGGCAGAGGAGGGCAGACTGGCCTTCGATCTCGCCGACCTGCGCGGTTATGGCTATCACACCGGTGCGGTGTTCGCCGCTTATGCCGGCGGACAGGCAAGGGCGATTGCCATGGGTGGCCGCTACGACGGCGCGGGGCGCCTGTTCGGGCGAGCCCGTCCAGCGACCGGTTTCAGCCTCGACCTGCGCGCCATTCTGGACTGTCTCCCGGCTCCGGCCCGCCGGTCCGGCATCCTGGTGCCTCATGCCGAAATCTCCGGCCTGCACGCCCGCATCGCCGAGCTGCGTGCCGCCGGCGAGCGGGTGGTCGTCGAACTGCCCGGGCAGGAGGCGTATCGCGCCGAATCCGGTTGCGACCGGCTGCTGCGTCTGGAGTGCGGCGACTGGAAGATCTATCCACTGTAAAAACGAACCCAATCAACAAACCCAATCAACGAATCAATGGATGGTTACATGGCCAAGAATGTCGTGGTGATCGGCACCCAGTGGGGTGATGAAGGCAAAGGCAAGATCGTCGACTGGCTCACCGACCGCGCCCAGGGCGTGGTACGTTTCCAGGGCGGTCACAACGCGGGGCATACCCTGGTGATCGGTGGCGAGAAAACGGTGCTGCACCTCATTCCCTCCGGCATCCTGCGCGAGAATGTGCGCTGCTACATCGGCAACGGCCTGGTCTGCTCACCCGAGGCGCTGATCGAGGAAGTGGACATGCTTGAAGCCAACGGCGTCAACGTCAAGGACCGCCTGATCATCTCCGAGGCCTGTCCGCTCATCCTGCCGCACCATGTCGCACTCGACCATGCCCGCGAAGCCGCCAAGGGGGCCGGCAAGATCGGCACCACCGGCCGCGGCATCGGCCCGGCCTATGAGGACAAGATCGCCCGCCGCGCCATCCGCATGCAGGACCTGTTCCACCGCGAACGCTTCGCCGCCAAGCTGGGCGAGGTACTGGATTACCACAACTTCGTGCTCAAGAACTATTTCCAGTGGCAGACCGTGGACTTCCACAAGACCCTGGATGACACCATGGCACTCGCCGAGCGTATCAAGCCCATGATCGGCGACGTGCCCCGCATGCTCTACGAGGCCAACAAGCGCGGCGAGAACCTGCTGTTCGAAGGCGCGCAAGGGACACTGCTCGACATCGATCACGGCACCTATCCGTTCGTTACGTCCAGCAACTGCACCGCCGGTGGCGCCGCCACCGGCTCGGGCATGGGGCCGGGCAACATGCACTACATTCTTGGCATCACCAAGGCCTACACCACCCGGGTCGGTTCCGGCCCGTTCCCGACCGAATTGTTCGATGACAACGGCCGCTGGCTGGCGGAGAAGGGCCACGAATTCGGCTCCACCACCGGCCGCCCTCGCCGTTGCGGCTGGTTTGATGCCGCAGCCCTCAAGCGCGCCATCCAGATCAACGGCGTATCCGGCCTGTGCGTCACCAAGCTGGATGTGCTCGACGGCATGGAAACCGTGCGCATCGCCACCGGCTACCGAATCGACGGCCAGGTGTGTGACATCCTGCCGGTGGGCTCCGAGACACTGGCCGATTGCGAGCCCGTATACGAAGACATGCCGGGCTGGAAGGAGAGCACGGTGGGCGTGAAGACATTCGACCAGCTTCCCGCGAACGCCCAGAGCTACCTCAGACGCATGCAGGAGCTGTGCGAGGTTCCGATCGACATCGTTTCGACCGGACCGGACCGCGCCGAGACCATCGTGCTTCGGCATCCTTTCGAATGATCACGCCGTATCGCTGGCTGTAAAAACGCTGGGCGCCGAGGGCGCCCAGCGTTTTTCTGGAAACAGAAACCCAATCGGTTTCGTTGATCCGCCGCAGAGCGTCCGTACGCCCGAGTATGCCAAATCATTATTTACCATAATATGAATTATACGCTTTTCAGGCCACCGTTCCGGATTGATTCCGGTGCATCGGCGGCATGAATTTGTGTTCAAATCATGCTTGTCTTCCATACCCTCCTGCCACCGTTGATCCAGTTTCACGCCGTGCTGCGCGAATGGCCAGGTGAATCCTTTGCCCGCCAGCTCAAACAGGCCATCGAAGCCTTGCCGGCGGAGGCATTGCCATTGCGCGCGGCGGCCACCCGCAGCGGACTGGTCGAGGATCATGGCCATGAGGTGCGCATCCTCGGCGTGCGTACCGAGGCAGACCGGCTCCATGTCAATCTGGGCGTATTCTTTCGCGAGATCCTTACCGCGTGCAGTTGTGGCGACGAGCCCCAGCTCCTCGATGCCTATTGCGAGCTCAGCCTCGATATCGACCGGGCCGATGGCTGCGGTCGCTTCACCCTCATTCCCGACCCCATGGAGTAAACAGGCAATGAACCGGTCCAAGATACTCGCCCTGGTGATGGCTGGCGGCGAAGGCACGCGTCTCAACCCGCTCACCGCCGAACGATCCAAACCCTCGGTGCCTTTTGGTGCGCGTTACCGCATCGTCGATTTCGTGTTGTCCAACCTGGTCAACTCGGGCATTCATGCCATCTACCTGCTGGTTCAGTACAAGTCGCAGTCGCTCATCGAGCATGTGCGCAAGGGCTGGACCCAGCCGCCCATGTTCTCCGAGCGCTTCATCACCGTGGTACCGCCGCAGATGCGTTCCGGGCGGGACTGGTTCCAGGGCACCGCCGACGCGGTGTACCAGAACCTCAACCTGATCCGTCAGCACAAGCCCGACATCGTTCTGGTGTTCGGTGCCGACCATATCTACCGCATGAACATCCGCCAGATGATCGATTTCCATGTATCGCGGGGAGCCGAAGCCACCGTGGCCGCACTTCCTGTCCCGATCGAGCAGGCCTCGGCCTTTGGCGTAATCGATACCGAGGCCGATGGCCGTATCCGCCAGTTCATGGAAAAACCCGCGCAGCCGCCGGCCATGCCGGGGCGGCCCACGCATGCCTATGCATCGATGGGAAACTATGTATTCAACACCCAGGCATTGATCGATGCACTGGAACTGGCCCGCGAACGCGGCTGGAACGATTTCGGCAAGCATGTACTGCCGCACATGATGGAAGGCGGTCGCCTGTTCGCCTACGACTTTGCCAGCAATGTGGTACCGGGCGTGAAACCTTATGAGGAAGAGGCCTACTGGCGCGATGTCGGTACGCTGGATGCCTATTTCGAGACGCACATGGACGTGCTCGGCATGGAGCCGCGTTTCGACGTGTTCAATGCCCGCTGGCCCATCTATTCCAGCAATTACCAGGGGCCAGTGGCCAAGTTCGAGGACTGCAGGATCGACAACAGCATCATCAGCGCCGGCTGCCTGCTGCATGGTGCCTCCCTGCGCAACTGTGTGCTGCGCCGTGAGGTGGTGGTCGAGCCGGACGTGGAGCTGGAGGACTGCATCATCATGGACAACGTACTCATCCGGCGTGGTGCCAGGCTGCGCCGCTGCATCGTCGACCGCTACAACGTCATCGAGGCCAACACCTTCATCGGCTTTGATCCGGAACAGGACCGTGCCCGTTACACGGTCACCGACAGCGGCATCGTGGTGCTCGCCGAAGGGCCGTTCATCGAGACTGAACGCACCTCGTTCAGCGAGGATCGCGGATGAAGCGGCACCATGCGCTGTGGCCAGGCAAGCCCTACCCGCTCGGCGCCACCTGGGACGGCTATGGTGTCAATTTCGCCCTGTTTTCCGAACACGCCAGCCAGGTCGAGCTGTGCCTGTTCGATGCCAGCGGCCGGCGCGAGATCGAGCGCATCCCGCTGCGCGAACATACGGATCAGGTCTGGCACGGTTACCTGCCTGAGGCCCGGCCCGGCCAGCTTTATGGCTATCGCGTGCATGGCCCCTACGACCCCGGGCGCGGCCACCGCTTCAACCCCCACAAGCTGTTGCTCGACCCCTACGCCCGCGCCATCGTCGGCGAACTGAAGTGGACCGATGCACACTATGGCTACCGGCTCGACTCCATGCTCGACGACACCAGTTTCGACAAGCGCGACAACGCCAGCCACATGCCGCGCTGCAAGGTCATCGACCCCGCATTCACCTGGGGCGAGGACCGCCGCCCCAACACCCCCTGGCATGAGACGGTCATCTATGAACTGCATGTCAAGGGTTTCACCCGCCAGCATCCGGACATTCCCCCTGCCCTGCGCGGCACCTATGCCGGCCTGACCTGCGAACCCAGCATCGAATACCTGAAACGGCTCGGTGTCACGGCGGTTGAACTGCTGCCGGTGCATGCATTCATCGACGACCGTTTCCTGGTCGACAAGGGCCTGCGGAATTACTGGGGCTACAACTCGATCGGCTACTTCGCCCCCGACATGCGCTACTGCGCGAGCGGCAAGCTGCAGGAATTCAAGACCATGGTGAAGACCCTGCACGCACATGGCATCGAGGTCATCCTCGACGTGGTCTACAACCACACCGCCGAAGGCAACCACCTCGGCCCCACCCTGTCCTTCCGCGGCATCGACAATTCGGCCTACTACCGCCTGCTCGCAGACAACCCGCGCTACTGCATGGACTACACCGGCTGCGGTAACACCCTCAACATGATGCACCCGCGTGTATTGCAGCTGATCATGGACAGCCTGCGCTACTGGGTGCTGGAGATGCATGTCGATGGCTTTCGCTTCGACCTCGCCGCAGCCCTGGCGCGCGAACTCCATTCGGTGGATCGGCTCGGCGCATTCCTCGACATCATTCACCAGGACCCGGTGCTGTCCCAGGTCAAGCTGATCGCCGAACCCTGGGACCTTGGCGAAGGTGGCTACCAGGTCGGCAATTTTCCGGTCGGCTGGACCGAATGGAACGGCAAATACCGAGACTCGGTACGCGATTTCTGGAAAGGCGAAGGCGGCCTGATCGGCGACCTGGCCTATCGCCTCACCGGCTCATCCGACCTCTACGCCCACAACGGCCGTCGCCCCTACGCCAGCATCAATTTCATCACCTGTCACGATGGCTTCACCCTGGAAGACCTGGTCAGCTACGACCGCAAGCACAACGAAAACAACCTCGAAGACAACCGCGACGGAGAAAACCACAACCGCAGCTGGAACTGCGGCGTCGAAGGGCCGACCGACGATCCGGACATCCTGGCCCTACGCCGGCGCCAGAAGCGCAACCTGCTCGCTACCCTGATGTTTTCCCAGGGCGTGCCCATGCTTGCTGCCGGGGACGAACTTGGTCGAACACAGTTCGGAAACAACAACGCATATTGTCAGGATAATGAAATCAGCTGGTTGAGATGGAAACTTGATAACAAAGATGAACTATTGCTGGAGTTTGTCCGACACCTCATGCGGCTGCGCCGGCAGCATCCGGTATTCCGCCGGCGCAGTTTTTTCCAGGGGCACAGCCTGCGCGGCGAAGACGTCAAGGACATCATCTGGCTCAACCCGGACGGCCATGAAATGACCGAAGGGCAATGGAACCAGTCCTTCGCGCGCTGCCTGGGGGTCTACCTGTCGGGCGATACCATGGACGAATTCGACAACCGCGGCCAGCCCATCCGCGACGACGATTTCCTGATGCTGATCAACGCCCATCACGAGGCCATCGATTTCATTCTGCCCCGCTATCGCGGCAACAAGGGCTGGACCCGACTGATCGACACCGTCCTCGAAGAGCAGGCCCCGCAGTCGGTCGACTATCCGGCGGCCACCCCGTACAGCCTCGAAGGCCGTTCACTGGCCCTGTTCACCATCATCCGCAGCCACTGATCTTCCTCCCCTCGCCCACATGACCGCACCCGCCCCGTTCCTGCACGAGCTGAGCCACATGCTCGGCATCCTCCCCGACTATTACGACATCTGGGGCAACGCCCATGCCGCCAGTGACGCCACCCGGCAAGCCCTGCTCGCCGCAATGGGCATTCACGCCGGCGACGAGGCCAGTGCCGCGATCGCGCTGGCCAGCTGGCGCCAGCGGCACTGGCATCAGGCACTGCCGCCGGTTCGGGTGGTTCCGGCCGGCCAGCCGGCGCGGGTGTTGCTGCGCCTGCCAGACACGGCGGAGGCGCGCCCCCATCGCTGGCGCATCATTTTCGAGGACGGCCAGCAGGATGAAGCCGGCTTCATCCCCGCTGAACTGGAATGTGTGGAACGCGCCGAACTCGCCGGCGAATCCATGCAGGCCCGCGAACTGATCCTGCCCGCCAGCGATTTCAGCGGCTACCACCACCTGGAGTTGTGGCGCGGGGATACGCCTCTGGCGGAGATGTCGCTCATTGTTCATCCGCGGCGCGCCTACCAGCCGCCAGCCCTCGAACAAGGGCAACGGCTGTGGGGCGTCAGCGCCCAGCTGTACGGGCTGCGCTCGCAGCGCAACTGGGGCATGGGCGACTACGCCGATCTCAGGCGGATGCTGGAATGGGCCGCAGAGGCCGGCGCCAGCCTGGTGGGCGTCAATCCACTGCACGCCCTGTTTCCCCACAACCCGACGCACGCCAGCCCGTACAGCCCTTCCAGCCGGCAGTTCCTCAATGTGCTCCACCTCGCCGTCGACGAATTGCCGGAATGGGTCGAATGCGCCGAGGCCCGTGCCGAATTCGCAAGCCCGGCATTCCAGGACCGACTGCATGCGCTGCGCTCAGCGTCCTTGGTCGATTACGCCGGTGTGGCTGCCGCCAAGCGGGCAATCCTGGAGCCACTGTACCGGCATTTCCGCCAGCACCATCTCGCCCCGGCCACGCCTTACGGCGACGCATTCCGCGCCTGGTTCGAGGCCGGCGGCGAAACCCTGCGCGGCTTCGCGCTTTACCACGCCTTGCAGGAACACCTGCATCGCCAGGATCCGGCGCTGTGGGGCTGGCCGGTGTGGCCGGAGGCGTATCGCCGTCCCGATGCGCCGGCGGTACGGCAATTCGCCCAGGCCGAGGTGGAGGCGGTGGAATGGCAGGCCTGGCTGCAATGGCATGCCGAACGCCAGCTCGCCGGCGTCGGCCAGCGCTCGCTGGAACTCGGTCTCGGCATCGGCCTGTACATGGACCTTGCCGTCGGCGTCGACAAGGGTGGCGCCGAAACCTGGTTGCACCAGGATCTGTACGCGCTGGAGGCGCGGGTCGGCTGCCCGCCGGACGATTTCAACCCGCTCGGGCAGGACTGGGGCCTGCCGCCCTGGGCGCCGCACCGGTTGCGCGAAGCCGGTTATGCACCTTTCATCGCCATGCTGCGCGCCAACATGAAATACGCCGGCGCCCTGCGCATCGACCATGTCATGGGGCTGATGCGCCTGTACTGGGTGCCACCGGGAATGCGCGGCGATCGCGGCGCCTATCTCGCCTATCCATTCAGCGATCTGCTCGGCATCCTGGCGCTGGAGAGCCAGCGCAACCGCTGCCTCATCGTCGGCGAGGATCTCGGCACCGTTCCGGGCGAGGTGCGCGCCGCCCTGTACGACATGGGCGTGCTGTCCTATCGCCTGTTCTATTTCGAACGCGAGCATGGCGGCGCCCTGCCCTCCCCGGAGCACTACGCCGAACACGCCCTGCTCGCCGCAAGCACCCATGACCTGCCCACCTTGGCGGGATACTGGAACGGCCGCGACCTCGAATGGCGGCAGCGTCTGCACCTGTATCCCGATGAAGCGATGCAGCACGCCCAACGCGCCGATCGCGAGGCTGATCGCCGCCGCATCCTGCGCGCCCTGCAAGCGCACGGACTGTTGCCGGAAGGGTTCTCGCCCGACGCGGACCCGCCACCCGGATTTGACGCCCGGCTGGCCGCCGCGATCCACCGCTACCTGGCCCGAGGACCGTCGCGCATCGTCCTGGTCCAGGCCGAAGACCTGAGCGGCGAGATCGAACAGGCCAACGTGCCCGGCACCATCGACCAGCACCCCAACTGGCGCCGCAAACTCGGCCTCGATCTGGAGGAGTGGTTCGCTGCCGACGCCCCGCCCCGACGCATTGCCGCCACGATGCGCGCCGAACGCGGCTGAACCGGATCCGCCGGCATGACATGTGCCATGCCGGTAACACCAGTGTCACGGCATGCCGGGATAATTTCTGGATGGCTGCCGGTTCGCGCTTTTTCCTGCTAGAGTTTGCAATAAGCGGCCAGCCGTCGTGCCCGCGCCGACCGTCGTCATCAATTTTCAGGTAGGAGAGATCATGGCCGAACCGAAAGCCGCCCCGAGCAAGCCCGTCACCAAGAAAGCCACTGCTGGCAAGGCGACGGCCTCCGCAAAATCCACAGCCGCCGAGCCGGTCAAGAAGGTCGAAGCGATCGAAGCCGTGAGCAAGGCCGCCACCAAGCCTGCCGCGGAAAAACCGGCCAGCAAGCCCAAGTCCGCCACCGCCAAGACAACCGCACCTGCCGCCGCCAAGGCCGCCCCCGCGAAGAAGGTGGAAGCCCCGGCTGCGGAGCCCGCTGCCAAGAAGGCCGCGCCCAAGCGCATGGTGAAGAAACCCGCCGCGCCTTCGGAGGAGGAGCGCCAGCGCTGGGTTGCCACCGCTGCCTATCACCGCGCCGAGAAACGCGGCTTCGCCCCCGGCTACGAGGTGGAAGACTGGCTGGCTGCAGAAAAGGAAATCGACGCGCTCATCGGCAAGGGCTGACCCCTTCGCCCTACCCTGCCCCGGGACCGTCTTTCGTCCGATCCCGGGGCATCCCGGCCGGCCAGCGCCTCAAGCCGGCTTTTTCAGTCTTGGCGACGTTCTACGCCCCTGCACCGGCTTGAACCCAAATTGTTCATTTGGACGCGGGAAGGTATGTCGCCGCGTGGGTGGCCGGTCTAATGAACAATTTGGGTTGAACTCAGGCCGGCCAGTGCTCGGTTTCCAGCCCCTGTCCCAGATCGGCCTCGATCAGACGCCGGCGCACTTCCAGCAGTTTCCCGATCAAGGCCGGTTCGGCGCGGCCATAGGCCTCGGCATCGGGCTGGCGCTTGACCACCACGCCCAAAAGCTCGGTGATGGCGTTGCCGATCGAGTTCTGGCTGATGGTGACCATGAGCTGGCCAGCGTCATTGCGATAGATGAGCTGCTTGAATGCGGGTTGCCAGCGGATGGCGTTGGCATAGGCCGGATCGACGATGCAACGGTCGCGCACCTTCTTGGCGGTGGCGAGGAAATCGTTGTCGAACAGCAGCACGCTCTCGACCGCCTCGGGAAAATGGGTTCCCTCAGGCATCGGCGCGTTGCGGGTCGAGACCTGCGCGAAGAATGCGCGATAGAAATCGATGAAGCCCTTCAGGATCAGGTCGTATTCCTTCCAGAAACGGATGTCGCGCAATGCCGCCCCCCCACCCTGGATCTCCCAGCACGGCAAGCCCTGGGGGTAGCCCGTGAGGCGGATGTGAGATGCATCCGGACTGGCCGGGCGGAGAATCTCCAGATCCAGCGCACGCTCGAAAAATGCCCGGTACACATGATGCATGTGCGCCTCGAACAGCGAATGCTGGCCGCCGTCGGTGAGGTTCGGGTTGGCCGGATCGGTCAGCGGTGCGGCGCGCAGCTCATCCATCGGGAATACGATGAAATGGTTGTGCAGCATGCGAATGCTGGGCACCCCCGGCGAGGTGAGCGGCCAGGTGGCATCGAGGCTCGCCTCCCCCGCCAGCACCAGATGCGCTTCAGGATCGGGATATTTTTCCAGCATGTAGTCGAACAGGATCTGGTTCATCCGGTTCCACACGTGCTTCACCGGCTCCGGCACCTGGGTACGGCGCACCGGCCGGCCGAGCGGATTGAGGATGGTCTGGGAGGTGTTGTAGATGATGGATGTGTCGAACTCCAGGCTGTGTCCGAGCGCCTTTCGATATAAAAGCAGATTCTCAGGATTCACAAGCAAACCATTGTTATGTATCAGATCATTCAGGTTCTCCGTGCTGTTGAAGAACTCGTTCGGCTTCATTCCCTCTGGCACTTCCAGGGGAATGGGACGAAACGGGGTCACGATCTCGCGCGGGCCGATTTGCATGCATCACCTCGATGAGTCTCTACCCGTCCGGGCCGGGCGGGCTTGCCAATCACACAGTACCGGGATCATCCTACAAGCTCGCCCAATCAACAAATCCAACCCTCCGCCGAATCCGCCACGCCATGCGCTGGGACATCTTCTGCTCCGTCGTCGACAACTATGGCGACATCGGCATCGCCTGGCGCCTGGCCCGTCAGCTGGCGGCCGAGCATGGCCTCGAAGTGCGGCTGTGGGTCGATGACCTGGCCAGCTTCGCCGCGCTCTGGCCGGCGATCGACATCGAGGCCGAGGCGCAGCGGCTGGAACATGTCGAGGTGCGCGCCTGGCGCCGCGACTTCCCGGCCTGCCGCGTGGCCGAAGTGGTGATCGAGGCCTTCGGCTGCCGCCTGCCGGAGGGCTATCTCGCGGCGATGGCGAAGTCTCCGGTGACGCCGGTCTGGATCAACCTCGAATACCTCACCGCCGAGGACTGGGCGCGCGGCTGCCACGGCCTGCCCTCGCCGCATCCGCGCCTGCCGCTCACCCAGCATTTCTTCTATCCCGGCTATGACGAGGCGAGCGGCGGCCTGCTGCGCGAGCAAGATCTCGCCCGTGCCCGTGACGCATTCCAGGCCGACCCGGTCGAGCAGGCCGCATTCCGCCGCCGCATCGGCCTCGAAGATACGCCCGGGATGGATTGGCGGATCACCCTGTTCGCCTATGAAACCCCGGCGGCAAGCGAGCTGCTCGAACAGTGGGCGAACGGCCCGGATCAAATCGAACTCATCGTGCCACAGGGGCGGATCGCCCCCGCAGTAGCCGCCTGGTTCGGTGCCCCCCCCGAGACCGGAGGCCCGATCCGGAGCTTTTGCCGCGGCGCGCTGCACGCCCGCATCCTGCCCATGCTGGCGCAGGATGAGTACGACCGCCTGCTCTGGCAGTCCGACTGCAACTTCGTGCGCGGCGAGGATTCCATGGTGCGCGCCCAGTTC
>CAZOZD010000011.1:0-212 GCA_964584195.1 uncultured Burkholderiales bacterium | reverse complement strand
AGGATGAGGATGCGCACCTGGCCAAAGTGGCGGCCTTCGAAGGCCTGTACCTGATCGGCATGCCCGACCCTGCCGCCCGCGCGCTGACCGCGCTATGGTCGGCCTGGAACGCCGCGCCGGACCGCCCTCCCCCGCCCGGTAAGCTCGCCTCGGCCTGGATGGCGTGGCGTGCACAAGGCCCGGCGATCGCCCGTCATGCCCGCGACTGGGCC
>CAZOZD010000010.1:10579-23673 GCA_964584195.1 uncultured Burkholderiales bacterium | reverse complement strand
TGGCGTGGGTCAGGCGCTGTTCGTCGCGCACCAGGGTGTTGATCTCGCGGCGCTGCTGGCGGATCTGTTCCGAGAGCTGGCCCAGCACCGCCTGGCGGGTCTGTTTTTCCTTCTCCAGGGTCTGGCGCTGGCTGAGCCGTTCGGACTTGACGGACTCCAGCTCGGCCCGTTTCTGTTCGGTCTGGAGGCGCAGCCGGGCGAGCTGGTCGAGGGTCTGGCGATGGGCAGCGATCAGTTCGCCGCGGGCCCGGCCGATGTAGGCGAAATACTCCAGGTCGCGCTGGATCCGGGCCGGGTCCTGGCCACCCAGCAATAAAGTCGCGGCGTCGCTGCCACGCTGGTAATAGCGCTGGCGGGCGAGCTCGGCGAGCTGGCGTTCCTGTTCCCACAGACGCATCTCATGCTCGCGGGTGGATTGGGCGAGGCGGCCGAGTTCCTGGTCGAGGCGGCGCTCCTGGTCGCGCAGGTTGCGCAGGGCACGGTTGACCTGGGATATGCTGCGTTCCGAGTCCTTGAGTGCGTCGGCGGCCTCGGCACGGTCGCCGGAGGCGCGTTCGAGTTCGTTCTTGAGCTGTTCGATTCGACCGCGCAGGTCGGAGAGCTCGGACTGGCGCGCGTTGATCGAGGCCAGGGCGGGCCCGGCGAGGCCGGCAAGGAGCAGGATCAGCGCGGTGCGCACCAGGTTCAGCCGGCACCGTCCGGGGTGCCCAGTTCGACCAGCGGGTGGCCGGTCATCTCACGCGGTTGCGGCAGGCCCATCATGCGCAGCAGGGTCGGGGCGATGTCTTCCAGTGCGCCGGTGTCGGCGATTCGGGCCGGGCGGTGGCCGATGTAGATGAGTGGCACCAGGTTGGTGGTGTGGGCGGTGTGGGGCTGGCCGGTGACCGGATCGAGCATGCATTCGGCATTGCCGTGGTCGGCGGTGATGAGCACCTCGCCGCCGATCGCCTGCATCGCCTCGACCACCCGGCCGATGCAGGTGTCGATGGCCTCGATGGCACGGCGGGCGGCGTCGAAGTTGCCGGTATGGCCGACCATGTCGGCATTGGCGTAGTTGCAGATGATGGCGTCGTACTTGCGGCTGGCGATGGCTTCGACCAGCTTGTCGGTCACTTCGAATGCGCTCATTTCGGGCTGCATGTCGTAATGCGCCACCGGCGGCGACTTCACCAGGATACGGTCTTCGCCGGGATATACCGTTTCCTCGCCGCCATTGAAGAAATAGGTGACGTGCGGGTATTTCTCGGTCTCGGCGATGCGCAGCTGGTGCAGGCCGAGCACGGAGACGTATTCCCCGAAACCGTTGCGGATGCGCTCGGGCGGGAAGGCCTCGGGCAGGTCGAATTCGTCGCTGTAGTGGGTGAGGGTGCAGTACTGGCTGAGCTTGGGCACCCAGGCACGCTCGAAGCCGTCGAAATCCGGCACCAGGAATGCGCGGGTGAGCTGGCGGGCGCGGTCGGAGCGGAAGTTCATGAACACCACCCCGTCGCCGTCGTGCATGCGCGCCACGTCCTGGTCGGGCGCGGCGATCACCGTCGCCTTGACGAATTCGTCGGTCTCGCCCCGGGCGTAGGCCATTTCCAAGCCCTCCAGGGCTGTGTTGGCGCGGAATTCGGCCTGTCCCAGGGTGATCAGATCGTAGGCCACCTTCACCCGTGGCCAGCGCCGGTCGCGGTCCATGCCGTAGTAGCGGCCGCTGATCGAGGCGATGCGGCCGCGGCCGAGCGCGTCGAGCTTGTCCTGCAGGCGCTTGAGGTAAATGTCGGCGCATTTGGGCGGGGTGTCGCGGCCATCCAGGAATGCATGCACGTGGATGCGTTCCAGTCCGGCATGGGCGGCCATGTCGAGCAGGGCGTGAATGTGCAATTCATGGCTGTGCACGCCGCCGTCCGAGAGCAGCCCGAATACGTGCAGGGCGCCACCGCTGGCCTTGACCTTCTGGAGGGTGTCGGTCAGGGCCGGATTGTCCTCGAAGTGGCCGGACTGGATGGCGCGGTCGATGCGGGAGAATTCCTGGTAGACCACCCGGCCGGCACCGATGTTGAGGTGGCCGACCTCGGAATTGCCCATCTGGCCGCTGGGCAGGCCGACAGCGGACTCCGAGGCGTGGATGAAGGTGTGCGGGAAGCGTTCCCAGAGTTCGTCCAGGTTGGGTTTGTGGGCGGCGGCGACGGCATTGTTCGGGATGTCCGGGCTGTAACCGAAACCGTCCAGGATGATCAGCAGTACGGGGGTGGAGATCGAAGTCATCAGTAAATTTTATCTCAACTGGGCCAGCACGGTTTCGAGGCTTGCATTTTAGTATATTTGAATACGCCTTTACACTTTACGAGGCTTCCGGTTTAATAGCCATTCAGGCGTCAGGTCATGCGCGCCACGCCGGTTCCGGGCCCTGCCGGCCGCTGCCTGCCATTCACTCCTTCAATCGCCCGGATGCGACCAACCAGATGACCGAGTCAACCGAACTGATCGAGAAAGACGAACACATCGAGCAGGCCTCGCGCGCCCTCAAGGCCATGTCCCACCCCTTGCGGCTGAAGATCCTGTGCGTGCTGGGCGACCACGAGGTCAGCGTCCAGGACATCGTCGATCATGTCGGCACCTCGCAGAGCAACATCTCGCAGCACCTCGCCATCCTGCGCGACAAGGGCGTTCTGCGTACCCGCAAGGACGCCAACCGGGTGTATTACCGGGTGGCCGATACCCGTACCCTGCAACTCATCAGCATGATGCGCGACGTGTTCTGCGGCTTCGCCCGCTGAGCGCCGGAGTGCCGACCGGGCCGGCGAACGCCACGGCGCGAGCTTTTATGGCAGGATGTCGGGTCTCGTAGCCCGATTTGACCCCATTCCGCCATGCCCCGTCCAGAAAAGATCCGCCTGGGTGAACTCCTGATCAAGGAAGGGCTGCTCAGCGATGCGCAGTTGAACGATGCGCTGGCGCAGCAGAAGGAATCCGGCCGCAAGCTCGGCCGGGTGCTGGTCGAGGGCGGCTACGTCAGCGAGGAGCAGATTTCCGGGGCGATCGCCAAGCAGTTGCGGGTGCCCTACATCGACCTGCGCCATTACACCCTGCGCCCGGATCTGGTGCAGAAACTCCCCGAGACCGCGGCGCGCCGGTTCCGTGCACTCGTCCTGGGCGAGGAGGATGGGCGCATGCGGGTCGGCATGGCCGATCCCACCGACCTGTTCGCCTACGACGAGATCGGCCGCATCCTGCATGGCGAGATCGATGTCGCGGTGGTGACCGAGGGCCAGGTGCTCGCGGCCATCGACCGCCAGTACCGGCGCACCGAGGAAATCTCCGGCCTGGCGCGCGAGCTGACCGCCGAACTGGCCCAGAACGAGGTCGATTTCAATGCCATGATCGGCATGGCCAGCGGGGTCGAGGACGCCCCGGTGGTCAAGCTGTTGCAGTCGCTGTTCGAGGATGCCGTCCGGGTGCGCGCCTCCGACATCCATATCGAACCGCAGGAGAAGGCGCTGCGCATCCGGTTCCGCATCGATGGCGTGCTGCATTTGCAGACCGAGTCCGATCCCAAGATCGCTAACGCCGTGGCGCTGCGTCTGAAGCTGATGTCGGGCCTCGACATCTCCGAGAAGCGTCTGCCCCAGGATGGTCGCTTCAACATCAAGGTGGGCGGCCATCCGGTCGATATCCGCATCTCCACCATGCCGACCCAGTATGGCGAGTCGGTGGTGATGCGTCTGCTCAACCAGGCCGCCGGCATCGTCCGCCTCGAGGCCTCCGGTCTCGCGCCGGACAGGCTGGCCCGGATGCGGCGGGCCCTGGCGCGGCCGAGCGGCATGATCCTGGTCACCGGTCCCACCGGCAGCGGCAAGACCACGACCCTGTATGGCGCCCTGTCCGAGCTTAACACGGACGATCGCAAGATCATCACCGTCGAGGATCCGGTCGAGTATCGCTTGCCCGGCATCACCCAGGTGCAGGTGCTGGAGAAGATCGACCTCACCTTCGCCCGCGTGCTGCGCACCGTGCTGCGCCAGGATCCGGACGTGGTGCTGGTGGGCGAGATGCGTGACAGCGCCACCGCCGAGATCGGCCTGCGCGCGGCGATGACCGGTCACCTGGTGCTGTCCACCCTGCACACCAACGATGCCCTGTCCACGCCCATCCGTCTCATCGACATGGGGGTGCCGGCCTACATGGTGGCGATGTCGCTCAACATGGTGCTGGCCCAGCGCTTGCTGCGCCTGGTGTGCGAGGGCTGTGCCCTGCCGTACACGCCCACCCCGGGCGAGCGTGAATGGCTGCGCGAGGAGCTGGGCGAGGCCGCCGATTCGGCGCGCCTGCTGCACGGCGGCGGGTGCAGTCAGTGCAACGGCACCGGCTATGCCGGCCGTTGCGGGGTGCACGAGCTGCTGGAAATGAACACGCCCATGGTTGAGGCGCTCAACCATGGCGACCTGGCCGAGTTCGTGCGCCAGGGGCATCACCAGATGCGCGGCCAGACCCTGCGTCGCGCCGCCGCGCAACTGGCGAGCGAGGGCCGTACCACCCTGGCGGAGGCGATGCGCATCTCCAGCCAGGCCGAGGAATAGGCCGCCGCGCATGCCGCGTTTTGCCTACAAGGCGCGGGACGCCGCCGGCGCGCTCAGCGAGGGTGTGCTGGAGGCCGCCAGTGCCGCGGAGGTGGCCGACAGGCTGCTCTCCGGTGGCCAGACGCCACTCGAGATCCGCGCCACCGGGGCACCGGGGACCGGCGGTGGAGGCATCGAGATCAAGCTCCCCCGCCTGCTGCGTGATCAGGTCAGCCACGTCGACCTGCTCCTGTTCAGTCGCCAGCTGCATACCCTGCTGCGCGCCGGGGTGCCCATCCTGCGGGCGCTGGCCGGTTTGCAGGAGACCGCCCGGCCGGCCATGGCGGAAGTGATCGGCGACATCCGCGTCCAGCTGGAGAGTGGTCGCGAGCTGTCGATGGCGATGGCGGCGCAGAAGGGGGTGTTCACCACCTTGTACCTGTCCATGGTGCGGGTCGGCGAGATGACCGGGCGACTGGAGGAGATATTCATCCGCTTGCACGACCATCTCGCATTCGAGAAATTCATGCGCGAGCAGGTCAAGGCGGCGCTGCGCTACCCGAGCTTCGTGGTGCTGGCCATGGCGGTGGCCATCGTCATCGTCAACCTGTTCGTCATCCCGGCGTTTTCGCGCGTGTTTGCGGGATTCGGCAGCGAGCTGCCGTGGATGACCCGGTTGTTGCTGGGGTTTTCGGACTTCATGCGCACCCAGTGGGCCGGACTGCTGGGCGGCGGCCTCGCGGCGGTGGCCGGTTTCCGCCTGTGGACCGCGCAGCCGGCCGGGCGGCTGGCCTGGGACCATCTCAAGCTGCGCATCCCGATTGCTGGCAAGATCGTCAAGAAGGCCCTGCTCGCCCGCTTCGCGCGCAGCCTGGCGCTGGCCCTGAAGAGCGGCGTGCCGGTGGTGCAGGCCCTGGCCACGGTGGCGGCGACGGTCGACAACGCCCATGTGGCACGGGCGCTGGAGCGCATGCGCGAGGGTGTCGAGCGCGGCGAGAGCATCCTCCGCACCGCCGCGTTGTCGGGGGTGTTCACCCCGGTGGTGTTGCAGATGATTGCCGTGGGCGAGGAGACCGGTTCGCTCGACGAGATGCTGGAACAGGTGGCGGAGATGTACCAGCAGGAGGTGGAATACGAGCTCAAGACCCTGTCGCAGCAGATCGAGCCCATCCTCATCGTGTTCCTCGGCATCCTGGTGCTGATCCTGGCGCTGGGCATCTTCCTGCCCATGTGGGACCTGGGTGCCGCTGCCATGCACAAGAGCTGACGACGTGTCCGTAGGACCCATGCAGGGTTTTACCCGGCTCGAATGGGTAGTCGCCGTGGCGGTGACGGTGGCCGTGCTTGCGGTGGGCCTCGACCGTTTCGGCGCATACCAGCGCCAGGCTGAGTCGCGCGCGGCGGCCAACGTGCTGCATGCCCTGGGCACCGCACTGCTGATCGAAAGCGCACGCATCGCCCGGAACGAGGGCGCCGGGCGCACCCTCCGCCTGGCCGGGGCCGATCCGTTCGCGCTGCTCGCCGAGCGACCGGCCAATCACGCCGGCGCCTGGCCGGCCGGGCCGGCGGCGCGCCGGCCCGGCCACTGGTACCACGATGCCGGACGCGGTGAGCTGGTGTATATTGCCCGCCGCGCCGGTCCGCCGCCTGAGTCCGCACCTGGCATATGGCGCTGGCGCATCGAGATTCATGCCGAGGCGGCGGGCAGTCCGGAAGGTGTGCGCCTGGTTCCTGTATCGGGAAAAGCTGATTGATGATACCCGTCCGTTCCGTGCATCCCACTGGATCCGGCTTCACACTGATCGAGCTGATCGTGGTGCTGCTGATCGTCGGTATCCTGGCTGCGGTCGCCATTCCCCGTTTCATGAACACCGCCGGTGACGCGCGTGCGGCGGTGATGCGCAAGGTCGAGTCGGCCATGCGTGGCGCCAATGCCGGCCTGTACGCCAAGGCCGCCGCGGCGGGCCGCGAGAATGCCGCCGAGCATGTGGTCAGCCTGCCTTCCGGGGTCACCGTCCGTTTGCGCCATGGCTATGCCGAATCGCTCGCCGAGCTGGCCAAGGCCATCGAGCTCAGCCCTCCGGAGGAGTTCGAAGTCACTGCCGACGCCATCCGTCACCGCAAGGCCAGCAATCCCGCCGGCTGCCAGATCGGTTACGCGCCGGCAGGCGGCGCAGGTTTGCCCCCGGCCTATGTCGCCGTGCTGGTCGATGGCGCTGGGGGCTGTTGACCTTTAGTGTCCAATTTGGCGCTAGAATTCCCCAGTCCCAGTCCCAGTCCCAGTCCCAGTCCCAGTCCCAGTCCCAGGAGACATTCATGCCTACGCAACGCGGCTTCACCATGATCGAACTCATCGTCGTCATCGTCATCCTCGGCATCCTTGCCGCCACGGCCCTGCCGAAGTTCGTCGATCTGTCGGGCGATGCGCGCAAGTCAGCGCTCAGCGGTATCGAGGGTGCGGTCAATTCGACCGTGTCGATCATCAATGCCGCATGCAAGGCGCGCAACGCTGCCTCGGGTACGCTCAGCATCGACGGGGGGGGCACGGTGGCTACCACCGCCGATTGCTATCCCACCGCTGCCGACGCCGGCATCGAGGCCGCCATGAAGGATGTCGGTGGCGCGACGGTCACCCATGCGGCCGGTGTGACCACCTTCACGCTGCAAACCAACTGCTTCCTGACCTACACCGAGGCCACCGGCGCGGTGGCGAAGACCGACAGCGGCTGCTGAGGCTGGCCGCGCCCGGGCCGGATGCAACCGGCCGGCAGAGACTTCCGGCTTGATCCCGGAGGTGGGCCGGCGCGGAACGCATGGCGGGGCTCTCTGTTAGACTCGCGCCTTTTTGCGGGGAACGATGATGTCCGACGACGTGGTGGCCAGGCACAAGGTGGTGTACATGCAGTATTCCGTGCTCGACGAGGCGGGCAATGTCATGGGGCAGCAGGACATGCCCACCGGTTATGTGCATGGCGCCGGCAGCGGCCTGTTCGACGAGATCGAGCAGGGGCTGGAAGGGCGCAGGGTGGGCGAGCAGGTGGAGATCACGCTCGGTCCGGAGGCGTTCGGCGAGCGCGATCCGGCCCTGGTCATCGTCGAGGATATCGACAACGTGCCGCCCATGATCCGCTATGTCGGTGCTGAGGCAGAGTTGCAGAACGACAGCGGCGACTCGCTTTCATTCCGCGTGGTCGAGATCGCCGATGGCAAGATCACCCTGGATGGCAACCATCCACTTGCCGGCCGGGTGTCGCGCTGCGTGGTGACGATCCTGTCGGTGCGCCCGGCGACCGCCGAGGAGGTACGCGGCGGGTTCCCGGCCGAGCAGGGGCCGCCGCAGCTGCATTGAGCCGACCCTGAAATCGCCGCTGCGCGGCGATCTTCCTTCAAGGGGCAATAAACCCGGGACGGCTCTTCGTTGTATCGAGAGTGTGCCTGCGATGAAAAAAAACCCGCCGCGGCGGGTTTTTTCATCGTCGCGGCAGGTGCTTCAGTTTGCGGCCGGGCAGGTGTCGTTGCCGGCGACCTTGCCGGGCAGCAGCAGGAACTGCTCGAACGGACCCATCACGCCCATGGCCTCGGCCTTGGGGCCTTCGAAGCGGAGGCGGTTGAACATCATGGCGCGCATGGGGCCGTATTCGCCGGCGCCCATCTCCCGCCAGCGCTGGGTGGTGGCCCACATCTTGTAGTCGCGTGCCTCGTCCAGGGCGGGATTGACCACCTTGCCGCCATAGCTGCAACGCGCCTTGTTGGTCCCGTCGGGAACGATGGTCATCTGCACCTTGGTCTTCTCGCCGCAGTCGTCGCGGTACAGGTGGATGACCTTGTAGCCACGGCCACCGTTGTTCTTGATCCACTTGTCGCCCAGGCCATCGGTGAGGATGGAATTGGCGTTGAACGACTGGCAGGCCTGGGCGGCCCATTCCGCCGACATGAGCGGGGTGGCGTGGGCCTGGGCGGCGAACAGGGCAGTGGCTGCAATGGGCAGGATGGCAGGCAGGATGGTCATTCGCATCGGGGTCTCCTCGTGTATGAAAAAAGGCGGGGCGAGCCCGCGCCGGGGCGTAATCCTACCCCTTCCGGGCGCGTGGCGCATCCGCCCGCGGGGCGATGTTCAGCGCGGGGTGGATTGGTCGATCCAGTCGATGCGGGCGCGCAGATGGGCCAGGGCCGCTGTGTCGCCGGCGGCTTCGGCACGTCGCGCCTGGGCTTCCAGCCAGGCCCGCAGGGGGCGGCGCCAGCCTTGTTCGGAAGCGGTTTCGACGGCGAGGGTGAAACCGGCCGGCGGCAGTTCGGCGCGCCGCAGCAATACACCGGCGGCGATCAGGCGTGCTTCGGGTTCGCGCAGGGCCGTCAGCGCCGTTCCGGCGCGCTCGGGGTCGCCCGCCGCGGCGATCAGTCGGGCATGGTGCGCGGGCAGTTGACTGGTGTCGATGCCGGTCCAGTCGCCGGCCAGAAAACGGGCATAGGCGCGTTCTTCGGTGCCGGCGTGGCGGGCGAGCTTCTGATAGTCCGGGCAGTCGTCGAACTCCAGGCTGGCGATGCGGGTGGCGCAACGCACCAGTTCGGCACGGGCGGCCAGATCGAGCCGGGCGCTGCGGGCGATGGCGGCCTGCGCCCGGGCGAATTCGCGTTCGGCCAGGGTGCGCTCGCCGCCGAGTTCGAAGCGCTGGTACGCGGCGAGGCCGGCCTGCGCGTGCAGCTTCCAGTCCGGCGGTGGCGGCTTGCCGGCACAGCCGGGGAGCAGGGTCAGGATGGCGAGCAGGAAGCCGGGCAATGCGTGGTGGCGGGTAGTCATGGCAGCTTGATCTCCACGTCGCGGGCGAAGGGCCATTTGCGGTTGATCTCGTCGACCAGGTGGTTGACCTTGCGCAGGCTGGCGTCGACTTCGGCGCGCAGGCCGGCCAGGTCCTCGCTGGCGGTGCGCAGTTCGGCGCTGATGGCGTGGACGTTGGCGGCCGTACCCTGGCTTTCCTTGAGGATGGCATCGACCCGCGCCAGCGAGCCACGCAGTTCGGCCAGCATCGGCTGGATCTGACTGACGCTGGCACGCACCTCGGGCAGGAGGCCGCCCTCGGCGAATACCTGGCGATCGGTCTGGGCCAGCATGCCGTCGACCTTCAGCGACACCCCGTCCAGGCGGCGCAACAACTGGTTGGCGTTGTCGATACTGGAAATCACCTTGGCGGCCTTGTCCGGGCCGCCGAGCACGCCTTCGAGCATGCCGTATTCGCCGGCCATGCGGCCGGTGACGGTGCTGACGTGGGCGAGGGTCTGGTTGAGGCTGGCCTCGGGCGCGGTCATGGCGTTGACGTGGTCGAGCAGATTGCGCACCCGGACCAGAATTTCGGGGATCTCGGCAGTGACGTCGCCGGTATACAGAGGCAGGGTGACGCCGTCGGCGAGGGCTGGCGCGTCGAGGTCGGCGTTGATGAGGCGGATACGGGCGGCGCCGACGATCGGCTTTTCCAGCACGAACACGCTGCCTTCCCGCAGCCAGCGGGCATGCCGCTCGGGGATGGCGAGGTCGATGCGGACCTGGCCAGTGTCGGTGAGCGTCATGCGCTTGACTCGGCCGACCGGGAAGCCGGAGAAGGTAACCTGGGTGCCGATGCTGGCGCCCTCGGCGCTTTCCGCGATCAGCCTCACCTCGCGGCTGGCCTCGAATGCGCCGCGCGCATGCAGCGCGTAGAACACGAAGGCCAGCGCGGCGAGCACGGTGCCGGCCAGCAGCAGGCCGACCTTGAGTTCCAGGTTCTTGATCAACGGGGCGTGTACAGGGGCGCGTTCCATGCGTAATCCAGTATCCAGCATTGGTGGTAGGTGTCTTCCAGGGCATCGAGCGTGGCCTTAAGGAAGGCAGGATAGGGACAGTCCGGCAGCAACAGGGCGGGGCGGTCGATGAGGATCAGCGCCGGGGTGCGGATCACGGCACGCAGCAGCTTGGCGACGAAACGCTCCTCGGCGTCGAGGTCGGGGTCGCGGCGCATGGCGCAGCCGGTGCGGCCAAGCCGTTCGAGCAGGGCCCAGGCGCGGTCCGCGGCGGCGGGGTAGGGCAGGTTGTCGCGGTATTGCGGCACGATGGCGATGTTCTCCAGCACCGACAGATTGGCGCGTAGCGGCAGCTCGACCGCCACCCGCGCCGCGTCGGTGGGCGCCGCGTCGAGCAGGCGAAGGCGTTCAGGGGGATTCGCCGCCCATTTCAGATGTACTTGAGCGCTAATGATCCCACCTCGATCAGCATCAACACGAAAAACAGCCGCACCATGCCGCGCAGCATGGAAATGGGCGCAAAAAACAGCTTCCTCGGAGTGGCGAGTCCGGCGGTGATGGGGATCACCGTGACCGCGAGGCCAAACAGCAGGATCTTCAGCCATAGGGCGAGTACGGTGAGCGGATCGAACACCGCGCCGAACACCCGGTTGAAGTCGGCCAGGCTCCACGGCTGCGGGCCGAACACCGCGACATAGGCGATGAGCAGGGTGACGAGGCTGGAGCTGGCGGTGAGCACGAACACCGACAGGGTGCCGCCGATCACGCGTGGGATGAACTCGAAATGCATGGGGTCCACGCCCGACTGGCGCAGGGCCTCGATCTCGTCATGGATGCGCATCAGTGCGACCTCGGCATTGATCGCCGCACCCGAGCGCAGGGCGACAAACAGCGCGGTGACCAGCGGCAGCACTTCCAGAACCAGCAGGCGCAACACCACCTCGAGAGCGAACTCGGACAGACCATAGTCACGCGCCGTGCTGACCACGATCTGGATCACCACGAAGCTCATCAGTGCGGCGAACAGGGTGAACTGGGTGAGGATCTGCCCGGCGGTGAAATAGATCTGCTTGTACACCACCGAGCGGGTGGCGCTGTTGTAGGTGGCCGGGCTGAGCGCCACCAGCACCGCCCGGGCGGCGAAGCGGGCCAGATCGAGCCAGCCGCGCGACCAGGCGAGGAGGTGGCCACCCAGGCGGGCGATCGGGGCGACTGAAATGAACACGGCTGGCGGCATCGGTCGGATTGCGGGTATGCTTTCTATTATTCAACAGGCGTGTGGGGAATTGGGGGAAATATGAGACGTGCATGGCTGATGTGGGCGATCTGCCTCTCTTTCCTTGCCGGAACGGCCTTTGCCGAGAGCGGCGTCATGTTGCGCGATGACGACCTGCGCGCCAGCGCCTCCGCCAAGGCCGCCGCCAGCGCCAAGGTGGCGAAGGGAGCAACGGTGGAGATTCTTTCCACCCAGAGCGGCTGGGCGCGGGTGCGGCATGCCGGCAATACCGGCTGGGTGCGCCTGCTGAACGTGCGCCGTGGCGTGGCCAGCCAGACCGATGTCGCCGGTGGTGTGGCCAGCGTCCTGTCCATGGGCGCGCAGCGCAGCGATTCAAGCCGGGTGGTGGCCACCGCAGGCGTGCGCGGCCTGGGTGTCGCCGAGTTGAAGGCGGCCAGATTTGACGCCAAGCAGCTCGAACGTCTGGAGAGCCTGGGGGTGCCGCGCGCCGATGCCGAGCGTTTCGCCACGCAGGCCAAGCTCGCCGCCCGCAGTGTTGACTATCTGCCGGCGCCGCGGCCGGCCGCCGATCAGAACGCCGCCGGGGATGGTGGTGGTGGCTTTGATGTCATGGGAGGACAGTGATCATGCGCGCATGGATCGGTATTCTGCTGCTGGCCCTGCCGGCTTTTCCGGTGCAAGCCGATTTCGGCAACCTGTTGCGCGGCGTCTTGCAGCAAAGCCTGGCCACCCCGCCGCAACAGCCGGCGCAACCCGCCGCGCCGCAGGGGGATGCACGGGTACGTGCGGCCGGCCTGCTGCTCGGCGCGGTCACCCAGGGCAATGTATCGGAGGAGGAAGAACGCCAGATCGGCGCCCAGATCATCGGCAACCTGTTGGGCGTCGCCCCCCTGGTCAACGACGACCGTCTGCAACGCTATGTCAACCTGGTCGGCCGCTGGGTCGCGGCGCAGAGTGAGCGGCCCGACATCGACTGGCGTTTCGGCGTCATCGACAGCGACGACATCAACGCATTCGCCGCCCCCGGCGGTTTCATCCTGGTCACCAAGGGTCTGTACCGGCGCCTGAAGAACGAGGCGGAACTGGCCGGGGTGCTCGGCCATGAGATCGGCCATGTGCTGATGCGGCACCACCTCAAGGTGTTGCAGAAGAGCAAGGTGGTCGCCGCGCTCGGCACCCTGGCCACCGCCCAGGCCAAGCAGCAGTGGGCGCAGAACCTGATTGGCAACGGCGCCGAGATCGTGGCCCGCGGCCTCGACAAGGAGGCCGAATACGAGGCCGACCGCATCGGCATGATCCTCGCCGCGCGTGCCGGCTACGATGCCTACGGCCTGCCGGCGGTGCTGCAGGAGATCGGCCACGTCCCGGCCAAGGACAACCGGGTGGCCCTGCTGTACACGACCCATCCCCATCCGGACGACCGTTTCGCGCAGCTGTCCGAGGCGGTGGGCGACCGCCTCGACAACCTGCCCAGCGGCGCCCAGCTCGACAAGCGTTTCTACCGCATCAAGTGAGCCGCCGCGACGGCCGGCGCCGCAGGGGAG
>CAZOZD010000010.1:0-10569 GCA_964584195.1 uncultured Burkholderiales bacterium | reverse complement strand
ACATGGATACGCAGGACCTGACCCGTCGCCTGGAGCGCCTGGTCGCCATCGGCATCGAACTGTCCAGCGCCAGAAACCTCAACGACATCCTGGCCCACATCCTCGAGTCGGCGATGGAACTCACCCACGCCGATGGCGGCACCCTGTACCTGGTGCGCGATGGCCACCTCACCTTCGAGATCATCCGCAATCGCTCGCTCGACATCGCCAAAGGGGGGAGCGGCGAGAGGCTGGCCATCAACCCCATTCCGCTGCACCTGCCGGATGGTCGTCCCAACCTCACCGCCGTATCGGCCGCCGCGGCCCTGCAGAAGCGCACATTCAACCTCGAAGACGCCTACGCCAGCGGCGATTTTGATTTTTCAGGCACCCGCCGCTTCGACGAGCTCAACCAGTACCGCTCGCAATCCTTCCTCACCGTGCCCCTGATCAACCACGAGGACGAGGTGATCGGGGTGTTGCAGCTCATCAATGCACTCACCGAGGATGGCCAGGGCATCCGGCCGTTCGATGCCGAGGCGCAATTCCTGGTCGAATCGCTCTCCTCTCAGGCGGCGGTGGTGCTCAACAACCGCCAGCTCATCGACCGCCTCCAGGAACTGTTCATCGCCTTCGTCAAGGCGATCAACATCGCACTCGATGAAAAATCGCCCTACACCCACGGCCATTGCCAGCGGGTGCCGATTCTCACCATGCTGCTGGCGGAGGCCGCCAACGCTACCCAGGATGGTCCGCTCAAGGACTTCAGCCTCACCGACGCCGACCGGCTGGAACTGGAGCTGGCCTCGCTCATCCACGACTGCGGCAAGATCGCCACCCCAGTGCATGTGGTCGACAAGTCGACCAAGCTGGAGACCATCCACGATCGCATCCATCTCGTCGACCTGCGCTGCGAGGTGGTCAAGCGCGATGCCCGCATCCGCCGCCTGGAGGCCGAACTTGCCAGCCTGCCCGACGGCGCCGCGCGCCTGGCCGCGATCGATGCCGCGCACGCCGGGGACTGCGCCCAGATCGATGCCGACCGCGATTTCCTGCGCCACGCCAACATCGGCGGCGAGTTCATGTCCGACGCCCTGCAACAACGGGTGCGCGACATCGCCGGCCGCTACCGCTGGCGCGATCCCGCCGGAGAGGATGCGCCCTTGCTGTCGGCGGAAGAGGTGGACAAGCTGTGCATCGCGCGCGGCACCCTGTCGGCGGACGAGCGCCAGATCATCAATGACCACATCAAGGTCACCATCGAGATGCTGGAGGCGCTGCCTTGGCCCAAACACCTCAAGCGGGTGCCCGAATACGCCGGCGGCCATCACGAGCGCATGGATGGCAAGGGCTATCCGCGCGGTCTCACCCGCGAGCAGATGTCCATTCCGGCGCGGATGATGGCCATCGCCGACGTGTTTGAGGCACTCACCGCGCGGGACCGGCCCTACAAGCCGGGCAAGACCCTGACCGAGGCGCTCACCATCCTCGGCCGCATGAAGCAGGAACAGCACATCGATCCCGACCTGTTCGACGTGTTCGTGCGCGACAGGGTCTATCTCAAGTACGCCCGTGAACACCTTGAGCCGGAACAGATCGACGCGGTCGACCACTCCCGCATTCCAGGTTATTCCGGGGCCGCCTGATTCGACGCGTGCCCAAACTGCCCAAGTTCACCCTTCCCGCCGGCGGCCTGCGCCTGCGCCGCTTCGCCTGGCAGTTTGTCGCCAGCGCGGTGTTTCTCGCCCTGTTGCTCGGGCATCTGCTGTCGGCCTATCAGCTCGGCTTCGTCAACAAGCTCGACGCCGCATTCTACGACCTCAAGTTCCACCTGTTCCGCATCACTGCGGGGGAAGAGCGCATCGTCATCATCGACATCGACGAGAAAAGCCTCAAGGAGCTGGGCCGTTGGCCCTGGTCGCGCAAGGTGATGGCCACCCTGTCCGATCGCTTGCACAAGGAATATGGCGTCGCCACGGTGGCCTACGACGTGCTGTTCGGTGAACCCGACCGCAGTTCCGGCCTGCCGGTGCTGGAGGAACTGGCACGCGGTCCGCTCGCCGGCGAGACCGGCTACCAGGCGGCATTGCGCCAATTGCGGCCAAGCCTGGATTACGACGGTCTGTTCGCCGAGTCCTTGCGTGCGGGTCCGTCGGTGCCGGGGTTCTACTTCAGTTTCGCCGAGCCGCCCGAGATTGCCGGGGAACTGCCTGCACCGGTGATGCACTGTGCCGAGGCGAATGCATTGGGCCTCACGCCCTGGCGCGCGACCGGATACAACGCCAACCTGGCGCAGATCCAGGCCGCCAGCGGGGTGGCCGCATTTTTCAACATGAAGGCCGATTTCGACGGTGTCGCCCGCCGCATGCCCATGCTGATGGACTATCGCGACCAGTGCTACGGCGCGCTGTCCATGCATACCGTGCTGAAGGCGATGGGCATCGAACAGGTGGGTTTGCGCCCGGCCCGGGGCTGGTACCCCCCCGCGCTTGACCTCGATGGGCTGGAGGTGCCGCTCGACCGCAATGCCATGGCCCTGGTGCCGTACCGGCGCGAGGGTGCATTCCGCTATGTGTCCGCCACCGACGTGGTGCACGGCCGCACTCCCGCGGCGGAGCTGGAGGGCCGCATCGCACTGCTCGGCACCACCGCGCCGGGCCTCATGGACTTGCGCGTCACCCCCCTGTCGAACGTGTTTCCCGGGGTGGAGATCCATGCCAGCCTGATCTCCGGCATCCTCGACGGCACCGTGAAATGGGAGCCGATGCGCAGCCGTGGCCTGGAAATCGCCGTGGTGCTCGGCCTGGGCCTGCTGCTCGCATTGTGGCTGCCGTTCGCCAGTCCGGTCTGGGCCGGGGTGGTGACGATCGTTCTGTCACTGGCGGCGATTGCGTTCAATTTTTACGCCTGGCTGGCCTGGAACGCCAGCCTGCCCTTGGCCAGCGTGCTGTTCGCCGTCACCGGCCTGTTCGTGCTCAACATGTCCTACGGCTTTTTCGTCGAGGCACGCTCCAAGGCCCAGATCACCCGCCTGTTCGGCCAGTATGTTCCGCCGGAGCTGGTCGACGAGATGGCGCGCGATCCGGAACGCTACAGCCTGCGTGGTGAATCGCGGGTGATGACGGTGTTGTTCTCGGACATCCGCGATTTCACCAGCATCTCCGAGGGCCTGGAGGCGGCCGAGCTCGCCGACATGCTGAACGAGTACCTGTCGCACATGACCCGCCTGATCCAGGAACGGCGTGGCACCATCGACAAATACATCGGCGACGCCATCATGGCCTTCTGGGGCGCGCCGCTGTCGAGCGACAGGCACGCCCACGACGCGGTGCTTGCAGCGCTGGCCATGCAGTCCACCCTGGCCGAACTCAATCCCCGCCTGGAGGCGCGTGGCTGGCCGGCGGTGAAGATCGGTGTCGGGGTCAACACCGGCCGCATGAGCGTAGGCAACATGGGCTCTGAATTCCGCATGGCCTACACCGTGATGGCTGACGCGGTGAATCTGGCCTCGCGCCTGGAGGGGCTTACCAAGCAATATGGGCTCGGCGTGCTGTGCGGCGAGGATGCCCGTGCGGCCTGCCCGGACATCCGCTTCATGCTGGTCGACCGGGTGCGGGTGAAGGGCAAGCAGCAGCCGGTGGCGATCTACGAGCCCCTGGGCGAAGCGACCGGACTCGAACCGGCCCGCGCTGCCGAAGCGGACCGGTTCGAGTCCGCCTGCGCAGACTACCAGGCGCAACGCTGGGACGCCGCCGAGACCACGCTGCGCGAACTGGCGGCCAGGAATCCGCGCAAGCTGTATGACATCTATCTGGAACGCATCGCCCATTTCCGCGCCGAACCACCGCCGGCCGGCTGGGACGGCGTGTTCACATTCACGACCAAATAGCTCGTCCGCGAACGCGCCGGGAACATGGGAATCAAGACATGAAAGTACGGGTACTGGGTTGTTCCGGGGGGATCGGCGAGGGGCGTCACACCACCTCGTTCCTGATCGACGACGACATCCTCATCGATGCCGGCACCGGGCTCACCCGGCTGGATCTCGCCGCGCTCGGCCGCATCCGGCACCTGTTCATCAGCCACAGCCATCTCGACCACATCCTGTGTCTGCCTTCCCTGCTCGACAGCATCGCCGATACGCTGACCGAGCCGCTCGTCGTCCGTGCCCTGCCGGAGATCATCGACAGCCTGCGCGCGCACATCTTCAATGGCGACATCTGGCCCGATTTTGCCCGTATTCCCAGCCCGGAACGGCCATTCATGCGCTACCAGCCGATCCGGGTCGGCGAGGCCGTACACCTGGGCGGGCGCGAGATCACCGCCATCCCCGCTCATCACGGCAAACCGGCCGTGGGATATTGCATGCGCGGCGCGCATGGAGGCCTGATCTATTCCGGCGACACCCGCTCGCATCCGGCCCTGTGGGACTTCGCCAATGCCTGCCCGGACATCCGCCATCTCATCGTCGAGACCTCGTTCGGCAACGACCAGCGGGTACTGGCCGAGGTGTCGTGGCATTACTGCCCGGCCACCCTGCTGCCCGATCTGGACCGTCTCAAACCCGGGGTGGAAGTGTGGATCACCCACCTCAAGCCGGGCAACGAGAACGCCATACTGGACGAGATCCAGGCTGGCGCCGGCCCGGTGCACGCGCCCCGGGCGCTGGCCGTTGACCAGTTGTTCGAGCTGTGACTTTCGGCTTCTGGCGTGCGCTGGCCGGCCTGCTGGCGACGGCGCTGCTCGTCGCCCCGGCCTGGGCGCTCGACACACTGACCCTGGGGGTGTTTGCCTACCGTCCCAAAGCCATCCTGGAATCCCGTTTCAAGCCCCTGGCCGACTATCTTTCCGCCGAGCTGGGCGGTGTCCGGGTCGAACTACAGGTCCTGGAACAGGCGGAGATCGAGCAGGCCCTGGCCGAAGGCCGCCTCGATCTGGTATTCACCAACCCCAGCCATTACGTGGTGGTGCGCAGCCAGTTCAATCTCACCGGCGCGCTCGCCACCCTGATCAGCCTGGAAGGCGGACAGGCTACCAGCCAGCTCGGCGGCGTCATTCTCACCCAGTCCGGTCGCTCCGACATCGAGGGACTCGCCGACCTGAAGGGCCGCCGGATCGGCGTGCCCGGCATGAAATACCTGGGCGGTTACCAGACCCAGGCCCATGAGCTGCTCCAGGCGGGGCTGCGTCTGCCGGAGGACGCCAATATTGTCATCCTGGGCAGCCACGATGCCGTGGCGCACGCGGTGGCCAACGGCGAGGTGGATGCCGGTTTCGTGCGCACCGGACTGATCGAACAACTGGCCGGTGAGGGCGCCATCGACCTGCCTCGCCTGCATGTGCTGGCAGCCCGTCAATACCCCGGATTTCCATACCAGGTCTCGACCCGCCTCTATCCCGAATGGGCCTTCGTCGCCCTGCCCCACGTCGACAGCCGGCATGTGCGCCACATCGCCTCCAGCCTGATGCGGCTGGAAGCCGATCATACGGCGGCGCGCGCCGCCGGCATCGCCGGTTTCGCCCCGCCGGCGGACTACCTGCCCGTGGAAAACATCATGCGCGCATTGCGCTCGCCGCCTTTCGATCAGGTGCCGGACATCACCTGGCGCGACATCTGGCAGCAGCACCGGTTCACCGTCCTGGTGGCCGTGCTCGGCCTCGTCACGGTGACCCTGCTCATCCTGCTGCTGGCACGCCGCAATGCCGAGCTGCGCCAGCAGGCCGAGGCTCTGGCCCAGGCCCGGCGCGCGGCGGAGGCCGCCAACCAGGCCAAGAGCGCCTTTCTGGCCAACATGAGCCACGAGATCCGCACGCCCATGAATGGCGTGCTCGGCATGGCCGAGCTGTTGCTGGAGACCCCGCTGTCCGACGAGCAGGAGGAATACGCCCGCATCCTGCACGACAGCGCCCGCGGCCTGCTCACCATCCTCAACGACATCCTCGATTTTTCCAAGATCGAAGCCGGTCGCCTGAGTCTGGAGACGGTGCCGGTCAACCCGCGCGAGCTGCTGCGCGGTGTGGTCGAACTGCTGCTCCCCCAGGCGCGTGCCAAGGGGGTCACGGTGCAGGTCCGCGTCGATCCCGGGCTGCCGCCCTGGCTGGCCGGCGATCCGGTCCGGTTGCGCCAGATCCTGTTCAACCTGGTGGGCAACGGCATCAAGTTCACCGAGCGCGGCGAAGTGAGCGTGGAGATGCGCCTGCTCGGGCGCGATGACGGCCGGGCACGACTGGAATGCAGGGTGCGCGACAGCGGTATCGGCATCCCCGCCGACAAGCTCGCCGCACTGTTCGCCCCGTTCACCCAGGTCGACGCCAGTGCCACCCGGCGTTATGGTGGCACCGGCCTGGGCCTTTCGATTTCACGCCGCCTGGTCGAGCTGATGGGCGGCGAGATCGGCGCCGAAAGCCGGGAAGGGGAGGGCAGCACATTCTGGTTCCGCCTCAGCCTGCCGCTTGCCAGCGAGCCGGCCGTCGCCAGTGCGTCACCGCTCCCCGTCGCCCCGGAGAAGGCCGGGCAGCACCTCCTCCTGCTGGTCGAGGACAACCCCACCAACCGCAAGATCGCCACCACCATGCTGGAACGGCAGGGGTACCGGGTCGACCACGCCGAGAACGGCGAACAGGCGCTCGCCCGGCTCGCCGAAGCGCATTACGACCTGGTCCTGATGGATTGCCAGATGCCGGTTCTGGATGGTTTTGAAACCACCCGCCGCCTGCGTGCCACCGAGGCCGCCGGGCGCCGTACTCCGGTGATCGCCATGACCGCCAGCGTCCTGGCCGAGGACCAGCGCCGCTGCTTCGCCGCCGGCATGGACGGCTTCCTCGGCAAGCCGGTGAGCGAGACCGAACTGATCGAGGCGGTCGTCGCCGGACTCCATGGTATGGCTCATGTTGCCGCCGGTGCGCAAGTGAGCGGGGCCGCGCCCGGATTCGAACTTTCCAGCCTGCGCGCCCGGCTCGGTGACGACGATGAGCTGGTGCGCATCACGCTCTCCAGCCTGGTCGAAGACCTGCCGCGACGCGGCCAGGCCCTCGCCGACGCACTTGCCGCAGGCGATGCCGACACCGCCCGGCGCGAGGCGCATACCCTCAAGACCCTGGCCGCCACAGGCGAAGCAGTGGCACTGCGCGACCTCGCCCGGCATATCGAACAGTCCTGCGGCGAAGGCCGTCTGGAAGATGCGGCGCGCCATCTGCCCGCCCTGCGCCAGGCCAGCGATGCCGTGCTGCCGCACTGGAAGGCTGCGCTCGTTGGTCTGACGGTAGGGCAATAAAACGGTCTGTGCGCCGGTGCGGTTCAGCGGGATGACGGCAGCGGGGTCGGACTGTGCATGCGGTCACCGGCGCCGATGCCGCGTCGAGTGAACCAGCCGCGCTTGGCTTCCAGCGCATAGAGTGCTGGCCGCTGGGCGCAATGCGGGGTGAGATCATGGGGGATCATCTCGGCCACGTTGATGATGCGGCCTTCCTGATCGATGAAGGCTGCCGCCAATGGCAGCGGGGTGTTTTTCATCCACATGCAGTGCGCCCCCGTTTCAGGGAACACGAACAGCATGCCCTCGTTTTCGGTGAGATTGGTGCGATGCATCAGGCCGCGCTGGCGGCTGGCTTCGTCGGCGGCGACTTCCACCTCGATGCGGTGGGTGCCGAATTCGAGTGTCAGCCGGGGCAGGTCTGCCGCATCGGCGTGCAGCGTGCCGACCAGCCCGCCCAGCAGGGCAAAGAGGCCGACCAGCACACGGATGCCCGGGACATGGCGAGACTTGGGCGTGATGTGGGATGAGGGCATTGCAGCGGGCGGGAGTGGGCAGGTAGGATGCCGGCATGATGCGCAAATCCACCACCGCGCGCAAATCCATGCGCGCAACCTGCGTTTCGACATGAGTCTACTTATCCTCGGCATCGGCAACACCTTGCTCTCCGATGAGGGGATCGGCATTCATGTCATCGATGCGCTGCGCCCCTTGCATGTCGCCTCGGCCGACGTCGAACTGCTCGATGGCGGCACGCTCAGCTTCTCACTCGCTCCGGCGATCGAGGACGCCAGCGCACTGATCGTGGTCGATGCCGCCCAGCTCAAGGCCGCGCCCGGTACGGTGGCGGTGTTCGAGGGCGAGGCGATGGACCGCTTCCTGCTCGGCAATCGCAAGCAGAGCGTGCATGAGGTGGGGCTCACCGACCTGATGAGCATCGCTCGCCTTGCCGGGCACTGGCCCGCGCGACGGGCACTCATCGGCATCCAGCCGGAAAAGCTGGATTGGGGCGAGACCCCCACCCCGGCCGTGGCTGCGGCGATTCCCGTGGCGGTCGACCGGGTCGACGCGCTCATTGCACGCTGGAGGACGGAGGCGGACGATGGCGCTCGCTGACATTCCAGTGCTGGGCCTCGACGGCGGTCTCACCGGCAACGGCCGTGCCCTGCTCATCGAGGTGGCGGAGGGGCTTGCCTGCTTCGCGGCCGGAGGCGAGGCCCGCGTCATCGATCTGTCCGGGCTGCCCCTGACCGAGGCCGACCGTGACTGGCTGCGGCGTGAGCTGGGCGAGGGCGAGGTGAGTGTGCGGCTTGCGGCCGGCGGCGAATCGATCATCCATGAGACCGCATACAGTGGCGTGTGGTGGGTGGAGCACCGCAACGAGCATGGCCGCCGGATGAGCGAGTTCATCGAGATCACCCGGCTGCCCGAGCTGCTGCTGGCGCACCCGGACGACGTGATACTCGGATCGGAACGTCTCAATAATCGAATTCTTGAACTAGACTGATCAATGTCCGTGCCATTTTGTGGGAGCAAGGCATCATGCCGGAAAGCGAACGTAATCCCCTGATCGAGCGCATGGCGGGAGAGGGCATCTCCCGCCGTGCGTTCATGAAGTACTGCGCCACGCTGGCCTCGCTGATGGCGCTTCCGGCCGGCGCCGGCCGGGCCATGGCGGAGGCGCTGGCGCAGGCGGTGCGGCCGTCGGTGATCTGGCTGTCGTTCCAGGAATGCACCGGCTGCACCGAGGCGATCACCCGCTCGCACTCGCCGACGCTGGAGAGCCTGATCCTGGAGACGATCTCGCTCGATTATCACCACACCCTGCAGGCTGCGTCCGGCGAGGCAGCCGAGCATGCCCGCGAGGAGGCCATGAAGCAGCATTTCGGCAAGTACCTGGTGGTGGTGGACGGCTCGGTGCCGATGAAGGATGGCGGGGTGTACTCCACCATCGCCGGCATCTCGAACCACGACATGCTGATGGATACCGTGAAGGGCGCTGCGGCGGTGATCGCGGTCGGTACCTGCGCCACCTACGGCGGACTGCCCAAGGCCCGGCCCAACCCCACCGGCGCGGTGGCGGTCTCCGACCTGGTCCGCGACAAGCCGATCGTCAACATCCCCGGCTGCCCGCCGATTCCCGTGGTGATGACCGGGGTGATCGCGCATTACCTCACTTTCGGTCGTCTGCCCGAGCTGGACAAGCTGTTGCGGCCCCGCGCCTTCTATGGCGAGACCATCCACGACCGCTGCTATCGCCGCCCGTTCTATGACCAGGGCAAGTTCGCCAAGACCTTCGACGACGCCGGCGCGCGCAAAGGCTGGTGCCTGTTCGAGCTGGGCTGCAAGGGACCGGTCACCTACAACGCCTGTGCCAGCGTGAAATGGAACGATGCCACCTCCTGGCCGGTGGAATCCGGACACGGCTGCATCGGTTGCTCGGAACCCGATTTCTGGGATGCCGGCGGTTTCTACCGCGCCCTGTCCCTGCCCGCCGACCCACTCAAGGGCATGGCAACCGCCGCCGCGGCCGGCGTGGTGGCCGGCGCGGCGGTGAGCGTGGCCAACCGGGCACGCAAGGCGCAGGCCAAGGCCGGGCATGAGACCGCCACCCTGGCAGACCTCGACAAATAAGGATCGGGTGCGGCCGGGGTCACTCCCGCCGCCGGTTGCGACCGTCCCGCAGCGGGGCGGAACTGGAGAACGAAACCATGAACGAGCTTGAATTCCTCACCTGGGTGCGCGGCCCTGGCATGAACATCGCCGTGTCGATCTTCGTGCTGGGCGTGCTGTGGCGCCTGTTCGAAATCTACAGCCTGGGCCGCAAGGCCGATCTCGCTCCGGGCCGGGAGCGAACCGGCGCTTCGGGCTGGCATACCATCGGCCGGCGCATGCTGCCGCCCCCGGGCATGGTGAAGCGCTCGCCGGTGAGCTACATCGGCGGCTATGTGTTCCACATCGGTCTGTTCCTGATCGTGTTCTTCTTCGCGCCCCACATCAAGCTGGTGGAAGACATCATTGGCCTGTCCTGGCCGGCCTTGCCCTCGCCGGTGATCGACGCCGTGACCATGATCACCCTGGCGGCCATGGTGGCGGTGCTGGTCGACCGCATCAACCATCCGGTCAAGCGTTTCCTGTCCGGGTTCGAGGACTGGTTCACCTGGACCGTGACCTTCCTGCCCGTGCTCACCGGCTATCTCGCCGTCAAGCACCTGGGTCTGCCCTACACCACCCTGCTGGCCCTGCACATCCTGAGCGTGGAGATCCTGCTCATCGTCCTGCCCTTCACCAAGCTGTTCCACGCATTCACCACCTTCGGCTCGCGCTGGTACACCGG
>CAZOZD010000009.1:0-24092 GCA_964584195.1 uncultured Burkholderiales bacterium | reverse complement strand
CCTGGCCTCGTTCATGTCGTATTCGTAAGACCCGCACCAGCGGAATGTCTCCCCCTGGGCCACCTCCAGCCCCGACAGGTCCACCCCCCTTTTCTCCAGGAACTCGATCTCGCTTCGGGGGAAGTCCCGGCCCACCACCCCCACCGGCAGCGATTCAAGCACCGCCCGCTGACGCCTTTCCTCCAGCCGGCTGGCGCTGATGTCCTCGAAGATGGCATAGACCTCGCGCGCATGCGTCTCGCCGGGGTAATACACCGGGGTGGCGGTGATCGACAGCCAGACATGGGCATCGAGATCGGGCCGGTACACCCCCCGGATCACCGGCCCCACCACCCGGTTCTCGCGGATGGACTGCATGGAAGGATGCGCCTCGCCCGCCAACGGCGTGCCGTCCTCCAGCACCATACGCCAGCGCGGGTCGAACGAGCTCAGCGCTCGCATCTGCGCCAGGGTCTGGCCCAGGATGCGCTCGGCGGCGGGATTCGCCGCCAGCACCTCGCCGGCGGCATTCTGGTACACCACGCCCTGGGCCATGGTTTCAAAGAGCTGGCGGTATTTTTCCTCCAGGTATGAACGCGCCCGCGCCTCCTCAAGCCGCGCCAGGCTGCCCGCCACCCGCGCCGCCAGGATGCGCAGCCCTGCGGACACCGCCTCCGAATCCTCCAGGCTGTGGCGGCTGACCAGCACGATCAGCCCCAGAGGATCGCCACTGACAACATCCAGAATCGGCTCACCGATATAGGCTTCCGCCCCGAGCTGGACCAAGTCGGCATCCTGCGGGAAACGCTGCCGCCCGCCCGCGCCGAAACAGCAATGCCCCTTGCAGCCAATCACCTCGCCACAGGGCGTGCCGGACAGGGCATAGACCTGGCCGGGTGGCAGGGGCTTCCCGTCCAGATGGGCCGCCAGTACCCGGACATGTCCTCCCGGCTGAAGCAGGCCGACATGGACATAATCGACCCCGAAACTCGCCGCCGTGAATGCCGCCAGGCGATCGAGATCGCACGGCTCGCGCTCGCGCGCCATGAAGTCGGCGATCGCCAGCAAGGTCGATTTGAGCCGGTCTTCCGCCGCGGACGCGGCGATGGGAGGCGGGGGTGTGTTCATGCGGGGCGAGGAGTGAACCGACCGGGTGTGCATTCAGTGCAATGGATCCGATTGTAGGCGCTGCGCGTGCCGCCGTCATGCCTGCCGGACAGGCATTCAGCCGGCATGAATGGAAGCCCCGAAGCTACGGGGCCGGGCATCCGGACTGGCCAGGCATGGGCCGGTGCAGGCTTCCGGGATACACTAGCAGCCCTTTTCGGCCTCATCCATCCGCCCCCCACCATGACCCAGATGACCCCGCAGGAGATCGTCCACGAACTGGACAAGCACATCGTCGGCCAGCAGGAGGCCAAGCGCGCCTGCGCCATCGCCCTGCGCAACCGCTGGCGGCGACAGCGTGTCGCGGCCGATCTGCGCCAGGAGATCACCCCCAAGAACATCCTCATGATCGGTCCCACCGGCGTGGGCAAGACCGAGATCGCCCGCCGCCTGGCGCGGCTCGCACAGGCGCCGTTCATCAAGGTGGAAGCCACCAAGTTCACCGAGGTGGGCTACGTCGGCAAGGATGTCGACAGCATCGTCCGCGACCTGGTGGAGATCGCAGTCAAGCAGGGCCGCGAGGAGGCGATGCGCCAGGTGCGCGGCCGGGCCGAGGATGCCGCCGAGGACCGCATCCTCGATGCATTGCTGCCGCCGCCGCGTGAGACGTGGAACGACGAGGCCAGGGCGCGCGAGGACTCCGGTACCCGGCAGAAATTCCGCAAGCGGCTGCGCGAGGGCGAGCTGGACGACAAGGAGATCGAGATCGAGATCGCCCAGTCAGCGGCGCAGATGGAAATCTTCGCGCCGCCGGGCATGGAGGAGCTCACCGGCCAGTTGCAGGGCCTGTTCCAGAACCTGGGCGGCAAGCGCGGCAAGACGCGGCGACTGAAGATCGCCGAGGCGATGAAGCTGCTCACCGAGGAAGAGGCCGCCAAGCTCATCAACGAGGAGGAAATCAAGCTTGCCGCGCTGCGCAACGTCGAGCAGAACGGCATCGTGTTCCTCGACGAGATCGACAAGATCGCCACCCGTTCCGAAACCCATGGCGCCGACGTGTCGCGCCAGGGCGTGCAGCGCGACCTGTTGCCGCTGGTGGAGGGCGCCACGGTGTCGACCAAGTACGGCATGGTGCGCACCGATCACGTCCTGTTCATCGCCAGCGGCGCATTCCACCTCGCCAAGCCGTCCGACCTCATCCCCGAACTCCAGGGCCGCTTCCCCATCCGCGTCGAGCTGCAAAGCCTCACCGTGGCCGATTTCGAACGCATCCTCACCCGCACCGACGCCTGCCTCACCCGTCAGTACCAGGCCCTGCTGGCCACCGAGGGCGTGACGCTGACATTCACCGACGACGCCATCCGGCGCCTCGCCGAGCTCGCCCACCAGGTCAACGAACGCACCGAGAACATCGGCGCCCGCCGCCTGTACACGGTGATGGAGCGCCTGCTCGACGAGCTTTCGTTCGAGGCCGTGCGGCGCGAGGGCGAGGCCGTGGAGATCGACGCCGCCTATGTCGATGCCCGCCTCAAGGACCTCGCCGCCAGCGAGGATCTCGCCCGCTACGTGTTGTAAGCGCCGGCAGGACAGGCCGGCAGCCGGGATGAGCCGGCCGCCCGGCTGACATCAATCCGGATTGTCCATTGAGAGTTTTTCACCCCTTCCCCCGTTGGGGGAAGGTTGGGATGGGGGTGCGGCGAACGCCGCTTCATCGTGCGAGCGCGGCATTTATGCCCTGCATGGGGTATTTATGCCCCCCGATCATGTCGCGTCCCTGGCGCGAACCGTTCCGGCATGCGCCCGCCGCATGCAGGCCAGCTCGGCCCCGATGCGGGGCAGGCCGGCGCGCAGGGCGGCCAGGTCGCCGGTCCGGGCGGCCAGTTCCAGCGACTTGCACAGGCCGGGCAGCCGGCTGGCGCCGAAGGTGGCGGCGCTGCCCTTCAACTGGTGCAGGTCTTCCGCCAGCTCGCCGGCGCTGCCGGCATCGATCTCGCCTTCGCCGAGCCGTTCCGTCATCCGTTCGAGCAGGACTTCGGCGCCGCTCAGGAAGCGCTCGACGATGCGCGCGAATGCCTCGGCGCTGACACTGGCGCGCAATTCGGCCACCGCTTCTGCGTCGAGGCAGGACAGGTCGAGCTGTGGCGCCGGCCCGGGTGGGAGCGGAAGGTTCAGCCGGCAGCGCGTCAGCCAGCGTTCGAGCGCGGTGACGAGGTCGGCGTGGCGGAGGGGCTTGAGCAGGTAATCGTCCATACCGGCGGCCAGACAACGCTGGCGGGTATCGGCCAGCGCATCGGCGGTGAGCGCGAGGATGGGCAGACGCGTGCCGGTGCCGAGCCCGGCCTCCCAGGCACGAATGCGGGCGGTGGTGGCGAGCCCGTCCAGGCCCGGCATGTGCAGGTCCATCAGGACCAGGTCGGGCACGGTCTGGCCCAGACGCGCCAGGGCCTCTTCGCCACTCCCGGCCAGATCCACCTCGATGCCGAGTCCGCCCAGCCATTCAGCCATCACCAGCTGGTTGGCCGGGTTGTCTTCCACCACCAGCACCCGCGCTCCGGCGGCACCGTCGCAATCCAGCACCGCCGCGGCCGGCTGTGACAGGCTCTCGCCGAGCAGGACGTCGCGCAGCCTGGCAAGACGCAGTGGCCGGGGCAGGAAACCCACCCCGTCCGGTTCCGTCCGCGCCTTCAGCTCCGCCAGCCGGTGCATGGGAACCAGAACCCACCAGCGCCCACCCGGCGCCGGCGCGGGCGGTTGTGGGCCAGCGCGCAGGCGGAGGTAACCCTCGTAGTCGAGCATGCACACCTCCAGGCCGAGCGCCGCGGACCGGTCGAGACACGCCTCCACGCCCCAGTGGCGCAGCTGTCGCTCGATCACCCCGCGCGACCCCTCCTGGCCGATGACCAGCCCCAGCCGTGGCGGCAGGGCCCCGGTGAGCTCGATACCGCTTTCGGCGCCGGTTTCGGCCCAGCCCAGCGGTACACGGAGGCGAAAACGGGAGCCCACCCCCGGAGCGCTGACCAGTCCGATGTCGCCTCCCATGGCGTCGAGCAGGCGGCGAACGATGGTCAACCCCAGGCCGCTGCCGCCATAGCGCCGGCTGATGTCGCTGTCGCCCTGCTGGAAGGCCTCGAACAGGCGCGGCTGCGTCGCGAGCGGGATGCCGATGCCGCTGTCGCGCACCTCGATGTCGAGCTGGAGGCCGCCTTTTCCGATGGATTTCCAGTTCACCGCCAGACGGATCTCGCCGGCATGGGTGAACTTGGCGGCATTGGCGAGCAGGTTGTTGAGCACCTGGCGCAGACGGGCCGGATCACCGACTGCGCGACCGGGCAGGTCGGGCGCCGGGGCGGCGACCACCTCCACCCCCTTGGCCATCGCCAGCGGCGCGACCAAGTCGATGGCATCGTCGATCAGGCCACGCAGATCGAAACTCAGCGCTTCCAGCTCCAGCCGGCCGGCCTCGATCTTGGCCAGGTCGAGCACGTCGCTGATCAGGTCGCGCAAGGTCTCCGACGAGGTGCGCAGGGTGTCGACGAACAGGCGCTGGCGCTCGTCCAGGCCACCGCCGCGCTGCAACAGCTCGACCATGCCGAGAATGCCGTTGAGCGGGGTGCGGATCTCGTGACTCATGTTGGCGAGGAAACGGCTTTTCGCCTCGCTGGCCGCCTCGGCCGCCCGGGTCGCGCGTTCCAGCTGGCGGGTGCGTTCCGCCACCAGGCGTTCGAGATCCTCGCGCGTCGACTCCAGGGCCCGATCGCGGACCTCGATCTCGGCCAGCATGGCGTTGAAGCCCTCCACCAGCGCGCCGATTTCGTCCTCGCCGCGCCGCTCCACCCGCAGGCCATAGTCGCGCTGCGCACGCACCCGGGCGGTGGCCTCGGCCAGTTCCCGTACCGGGGTGACGATGTGGCGGATCATGCGCAGGCCCAGACCGAGCGCCAGGCTGAAGGAAAACAGGATGCCCGCCGCAGTGAATATCAGCTGGTTGCGGTAATTGCGCCAGTCCGGGCCCAGGTCGGCGCGCAGGTAGAGCCGGCCGAGCGACTCGCCACCGACCCGGATCGGCGCCACATATTCGGCCACCGGGTCGAACGGACTCACCCGCGGCCCGAACTCCGCCTCCCCCGGCGGCCGCGCGGGCAGCCGCGTGACGTCGCCATAGGCCGCGAAGCGGCGGTCCTCACGGTCATGGATCGCGGCGGCGACGATGCTCGGATGACGGCCGAGCCCATCGCGCAACAGCTCGCGCGCGGCGCCGGCATCCTGGAATGCGAGGGCGGCGTCCACCGCGCCGGCGCTGGCCTGACCGATGGCATGCAGCTTCTCGACGCTATCCTGTTGCAAGGCGCGCAGTTGCTGCGCGGCGCTGAATGCAAACACGAACAGCATGCCGGCGCCCGCAACGCCCAGGATCAACCAGACCAGCTTGCGCCGCAGCGAGCTTACCCGTCCCAGCATGGTCCCGGCCCGGCCCGTGCCGAACGCTCAGCCCGCCAGGCGGCCGCCCGTCCCGGTCATTGCGCGATCGCCCTGAAGGCTTCCCAGTAGCCCGGAAAGGTCTTGTTGACACAGGCCGGATCGTTGATGCGCACCGGCACCCCGGCCAGGCTGACGAGCGAGAAGCACATCGCCATGCGGTGGTCGTCGTAGGTGTCGATCGCCACCCCCGGCATGAGGCGCCCGCCCTCCGGCGGCGTGACCCGGATGAAGTCCGCGCCCTCCTCCACCGTGGCGCCCAGCTTGCGCAGCTCGGTGGCCATGGCGGCGATGCGGTCGGTCTCCTTCACGCGCCAGGAGGCGATGTTCTTCAGGGTGGTGGTGCCTTCCGCGAACAGGGCCAGCACCGCCAGGGTCATGGCCGCGTCGGGGATGTGGTTGCAGTCCAGGTCGATGGCATTGAGCCGGTCGGCGCAGCCGAGACGGCACTGGATCCAGTTCGGGCCGAAATCGATCTCGGCGCCCATGCGCGCCAGGGCCTCGGCGAAGCGCACGTCGCCCTGGATGCTGTTGCGCCCCACCCCCTCGACCCGGGTCTGGCCATGGCCGATGGCACCGGCGGCAAGGAAGTAGGAGGCCGAGGATGCATCGCCCTCGACCTCGATCCGGCCCGGGCTCCCATAGCGCGCGGCCGGCACCACGAAGCGCGCCCAGCCCTCACGCCTCACATCGACGCCGAAGCGCTTCATCAGGTTGAGCGTGATCTCCACATAGGGCTTGGAAATCAGCTCGCCGTCCACCCGCACCGTCACCTCCCGGCCCAGCAAGGGGGCGGCAAGCAACAGGCCGGTGAGGAACTGGCTCGATACATTGCCCTTGACGCTCACCTCACCCGCCCCGCCCGCTGCGGCGGGATGGATATGCAGGGGCGGAAAACCCGCGTTGCCGAGATAGTCCACCTGCGCGCCCAGGCCGCGCAGCGCATCGACCAGATCGCCGATCGGCCGTTCGTGCATGCGCGCCACGCCCTTCAGCACATAGTCCCCCGCCGACAGCGCCAGGGCGGCGGTGAGCGAGCGGAACGCGGTGCCGGCGTTGCCAAGGAACAGCTCGGCCTGTTTCACCGGAAACACGCCACCGATACCTTCGACGCGATAGTCGTCACGCCCCGCATGCCGGCTCCAGTTCACCCCCAGCTGGCGCAATGCATCCAGCATCACCCGGGTGTCGTCCGAATCGAGCAGGGCCTGCACCTCGGTCACCCCCTCGGCCAGGGCGGATAGCAGCAGCACACGGTTGGAAATGCTCTTCGAGCCCGGCAGGCGCACACTGCCGCGGGCGCCCTTGGCGGCGGGAAGGTCGATGAATTCGGTAGGGTTCATGATTCGTTTCCGGTTGGATTGAGCTCGGGCGACCAGCCATTCCTGGCCTCGCTCGCCCGCTGGAAGGATTGCATCAGGCGCTCGCCGTCGCCGGCCTGCATTGCGGCGCGATAGTCCGCAAGGCGGGCGAGGTAGGCGTCCAGTTCGACCAGAAGTGCATCGCGGTTGGCCAGGGCGATGTCGCGCCACATCGCCGGGGAGCTCGCGGCGATGCGCGTGAAGTCGCGGAAACCGCTGCCGGCATGGCGGAAGAATGTGGCGGCGTCGCCCCGGCCAGCCAGTTCGTCGACCAGGGCGAATGCGGCCAGATGCGGCAGGTGGCTCACCGCGGCGAACACCCGGTCGTGCTCCAGCGCATCCATCTCGCTCACCCGCGCGCCGCATGCGCGCCACAGCTCGGCGATGGCGGCGACATCGGTAAGGGCGTTTTCAGGCAGGGGGGTGAGGATGACCTCGCGCCCGGAGAACAGGTCGGCACGCGCGGCGGCGGCGCCGCTCGATTCCGCCCCGGCGATGGGGTGGGCCGGCACGAATCGGTCGATGCGCCCGGCCAGCCCCGCGCGGGCCGCGGCGATGACGTCGCGCTTGGTGCTGCCGGCGTCGAACACCAAGGCATCCGCAGCAAGGTGCGGCGCGATGCGGGCGAATGTTGCCGCCATGGCGCCCACCGGCAGGGCGAGCAGCACGCGGTCCGCGTCCTGCACCGCCGCCTCGGGCGAGTCTGCCACGGTGTCGAGCACACCCTGCTCCAGCGCGGTTTGCAGATTGGCGCGCTGACGACCATAGCCCACCACCTGCCGCACCGCGCCGGCCTGTTTCAGTGTCAGCGCGACCGAACCGCCGATCAGGCCGACGCCAAGGATCGCCAGACGCTGGATCATGCGCCGGACGGCCGGGCGAGGATCTCGCCCAGCGCGGCGAGCAGGCGTGCGTTCTGCGCCGGCAGACCGATCGAAACGCGCAGGTATCCAGCCAGGCCGTAGTTCGCCACCGGCCGGACAATGATGCCCCGGCGCAGCAATGCAGCATTCACCGCCGCCGCATCGCCCACCCGCACACACACGAAATTGCCCGCCGAAGGGATCCAGTCGAGGCCGAGCGCTTCGAAGCCCTGGGTAAGCTGACGCATGCCGGCGTCGTTGAGCCGCTTCGATTCGGTGAGGAAATCATGGTCATCGAGCGCCGCGGTGGCGGCGGCCAGGGCCAGGCTGTTGACGTTGAACGGTTGCCGCACCCGGTTCATGAGGTCGGCCACCGCGGCACTCGCCAGGGCGTAGCCGACGCGCAGCCCGGCAAGACCATAGGCCTTGGAGAATGTGCGGGTGAGGACGAGGTTGGGAAACACCGCCAGCCATTCGAGCGAAGGCGAGCGTGCGTCCGGATCGAGGTATTCGACATAGGCCTCGTCGAGCACCACCAGCACTTCTTCCGGAACCGACTCCAGGAATGCGCGCAACCCGGCGGCGGCCAGCAGGGTGCCGGTGGGATTGTTGGGGTTGGCGATCCACACCACCCGGGTGTCCGGGCGGATCGCCGCGCGCATGGCTTCGAGGTCGTGACCGAATGCGCGCGCCGGCACCTCGATACCCGTGGCGCCCGCAGCCTGGGTGGCGAGCGGATAGACCGCGAACGCATGCTGCGCATACACCGCCGAACTGCCGGGCGTCAGGAATGCACGCGCCACCATTTCAAGCACGTCGTTCGAGCCATTGCCGAGCACGATCCGCTCCAGGCCGATGCCAAGCCGGGTCGCCAGCGCAGACTTGAGGCTAAAGCCGTTGCCGTCCGGATACAGGGCCAGACCGGACAGTTCGGCCTCGATCGCCGCCCGGGCGCGTGGCGAGGCCCCGAGCGGGTTTTCGTTCGAGGCCAGCTTGACGATGTCGGTCTCGACCAGGCCCATCTCGCGTGCCAGTTCGGCGATCGGCTTGCCGGGGACATAGGCGGCGATGGCGCGGATGTGCGCCGGGGCGAGTGGGTTGGGGTACATGGCGGACGGTTCCGGGGCGCGGTGAAAGGATGGCTCAGGCGGCGGCGGGGTAGGAGCCCAGGACCCGCAACTGGCGCGCATGCCGGCCGGCCTCGGCGAGCGCATCGGCCACCTGCGGCGAGTCGCGGTGACCGTCGAGATCGATGAAGAACACGTATTCCCAGGCCCCGCTCCGGGCCGGGCGCGACTCCAGCTTGCTCAGGCTGACGCCATTGCGGGCGAAGGGCTGCAACAGGTCGAGCAGCGCGCCGGGGCGGTTTTCGGTCCACACCGCGAGCGAGGTCTTGTCGCGCCCGGAGGCTGCGGCGTCCTCCCGCCCCAGCACCAGGAAGCGGGTGGTGTTGCGGACGTCATCCTCGATATTGCGCGCCACCACCACAAGCCCATATTCGCTGGCCGCGATGTCGCTGGCGATGGCCACGGCATCGTTCTGGCCTGCGGCGAGCCGTGCCGCCTCGGCATTGCTCACCACGCTCACCCGTTCGACACCCGGCAACTTGCGCTCCAGCCAGCCCTGGCACTGGGCCAGCGACTGGGCATGCGAATAGACCACCCGCACGCCGTCGAGGCCCTCGCGCGAGCGCAAAAGGTTCTGGCGCACGCGCAGCATCACCTCGCCGCACACCTTGAGCGGCGTGGCGAGCAGGCAATCGAGGGTGCGGCCGACCGCGCCCTCGGTCGAGTTTTCCACCGGCGCCACGCCATAACCCGCCTCGCCCCGCTCCACCGCCTGGAACACCGCGTCGATGCTGGCCACCGGCAGGCGGCTGGCGGCGCGGCCAAACTGCTTGATCGCGGCAGCCTCGGAAAACGTGCCGGCGGGACCGAGACAGGCGATCACCTGACGCTGCTCCAGGGCCCGGCAGGCCGACATGATCTCGCGGAACAGGGTTTCCACCGCCTCCGCCGGCAGCGGTCCGGCGTTGCCGGCGCGCAGCCGGCGCAGCACCTGCGCCTCGCGCTCGGGACGGTAGATCGGGCCCTTCTTGCGGTGGCCGATGGCCTGCGCCAGACGGGCGCGGGCATTGAGCATCTCCAGGATGCGATCGTCCAGTTCGTCGATCTGCCGGCGCAGTTCGGTCAGGTGCTCGGCGGCCATGGCGTTCAACCCCGCCGCGCCGCGAATTCGGCCATGAACGCCAGCAGCGCCTCGACCCCGGCCAGCGGCATGGCGTTGTAGATCGATGCGCGCATGCCCCCCACCGACTTGTGTCCCTTGAGCTGCACCAGTCCACGCGCCTGGGCCTCGGCCAGGAAATCGGCGTCGAGGCTGGAATCGGCAAGGGTGAATGGCACGTTCATGCGCGAACGGTTGGCCGGCGCCACCGGATTGCGGTAGAAGCCGCCGCTGTCGTCGATGGCGGCGTATAGCCGGCGCGCCTTTTCGGCGTTGAGCGCGGCCATCGCCGCCAGTCCGCCCTGGCCCAGCAGCCATTTGAACACCAGCCCGGCCATGTAGATGGCGAATGTGGGCGGGGTGTTGAGCATGGACTGGTTTTTGGCCTGCACCGCGTAGTCGAGCAGGGTGGGCGTGCGCGCATCCGCCCGGCCGAGCAGGTCTTCGCGGACGATGACGATGCACAGCCCGGCCGGGCCGATGTTCTTCTGCGCCCCGGCATAGATCAGGCCGTAGCGCCTCACGTCGATGGGCCGCGACAGGATGTGCGAGCTCATGTCGGCGACGATGGGCACGCCTTCGGGCAGCACCGTTTCATCGAACAGCTCGACGCCATGGATGGTCTCGTTGGTGCATACGTGCAGATAGGCGGCGGCGGGGTCGAGGTCCATTTCACCGCGCTCCGGGAAGCGGGTGAAACCGCTCGCCTCGCTGCTGCCGGCCAGCCGCACCGGACCGAAGCGGGTCGCCTCGCGCCAGGCCTTGCCCGACCATTCGCCGCTCACCAGATAGTCGGCGGAACCACCGCGCAACAGGTTGAGCGGCACCTGGGCGAACTGGAGCGTGGCGCCGCCTTGCAGGAACAGCACGCGGTAGTTGTCCGGAATGGCGAGCAGCGCGCGCAGGTCGGCCTCCGCCTCGGCGAGTATCCTGGAGAACTCGGCGCCGCGGTGCGACATCTCCATCACCGATACGCCACTGCCCTGCCAGTCCATGAGTTCGTCGCGCGCCCGGGCGAGCACGGCCTCCGGCAGTACGGCCGGGCCGGCGCTGAAATTGTAGGGTCGTTGCATGCGGGATTCCTGAAGGATACGGTTCGTCGGTCGGAAGAAGCCTGAAGCGCCACTCAGGGTGAAGCGCGCCGGCCGCTTGCCGGCTTGTCGAGGTCGCGGATCAGATCGAGCTGGGCTAGGCGCGCCGGATCCGTCTCGCCGTTGACGTTGACGATTGCGAGCCGGCCTGCGCCCTCTTTCAGCTCGTCACGAAAATCGTAGATCGCCCCCACCACGACCAGCTTGCCGGACAGGACACGGTCCTCGAACAGGCTCATGGCGTGGCGCACCTGCTGGTTCACGTTGAGGCGGATGCTGGCAAGCCCCGGTTCATCCTTGGGTACCGCCAGGCGGTCGAGCTCGTTGCGGATCGCCGCCGGCTCGGCCGAGTAGTCCCCCGCCGCGGCACGGATCGCGCCACATGCGACATGGCCGACGATCAGCAGCAAGGGCGTGTTCAGATGGCGTACACCGTATTCCACCGAGCCCTGCGCGGTGGCGATCTGGTTGCCGATGTTGCGCACCACGAACAGGTCATTGTCCGGAGTGGCATCGAATGCATGCATGTGTACGCGCGAATCGGCACAGCTCACCACCGTGGCGCGCGGCCGCTGGCCCTCCTTGAATGCGGCGAAATAGGCCGGCTTGCGGCTGCGCGCGAAGGCACGGTTGTGCTGGTGGATCTCGCGCAGCACGGCGCGCGCGGCAGGGTCGGCCTGGCGGTCGCCCAGATGGGCGGCATATTCGCGCAGCACCTCCTTGACGACCTGGCGGATGCGGTCACGCTCCTCGGCCGGCGCGTCGGCCGCCCGGACCGACCCGCCCGCCATCGTCACCATCAGGGCCAGAGCGACCCACACCGTTCGCTTCAACACCACACCCCCGTCCAAAAACAATCCAAAAAGCGCAGTTGCATCAGGTCAGAAAGGCATTTCGCCCGCATCCCCGGCCCTTCCCACGGTGGGGGAAGGGTGAAATCCTCCTCGCCCTCCGGGAGAGGGGGATGGGTGAGGGGAACCCGCATGGATACGCGAAATACGCCGTGCTTTTCGCAGCTTGACGGATGCGGCCGACGCGGCGCCGATTTTACTGTGAAACGGCGGGGCTGGGGGCTTGCGCCTCAAGCCTCTTCCCAAGTCGCGGCTCGGCGGCGCGCGCCGCGCGCAGGGTGGCAAGCGCGGCCTCGTAATCGTAGCCGGTGATCTGGCGGGCCAGCCGCGGCCCGTGCGCGCCGAGCGCGGCGAGTAAATCGCCGGCGCCGGCCTCGAACACCTCGTTCGAACGCATGTTGAGCTCGGCCAGCAGGGGTTCCAGGCGCTCCAGCCAGTCCCGCGCCGCCGCCCAGTCGATCTCCGGCGCCGGCCCGGCGTCGGCCGGCGCTTCGTCCTGGCCGGGGGCATCCTCTCCGGTCCCCTCGGCGCCGACGGGCAACCAGCGCAGCAGGGTGGCGTACAGCCGTTCCGGCTCGACCGGCTTGCCGACGTGATCGTTCATGCCGGCCGCGATGCAGCGGCGGCGGTCGTCCTCGAACACGTTGGCGGTCATCGCCAGGATGGGCGTGTCGGCATGCGCCGGCAGGGCGCGGATGCGGCGCGCGGCCTCGACGCCGTCCAGGCGCGGCATCTGCATGTCCATCAGGACCAGCGCGTAGTCGTGCGCCGCGGCCAGCGCCAGGGCCTCCTCGCCATCGCCGGCGAGGTCCACCTCCAGACCGACCCGGCGCAACAGGTCACGCGCGACCTCCTGGTTGAACGGGTTGTCCTCGGCCAGCAACACGCGCTGGCCGGCGTGCGCCCGGCGCAGGCGGGCCTCGTCCTCGCCGTGGCCACGTCGCACCGCCACCGGCTCGCCACCACGCGCCAGCCAGAGTCTGAACCGGAATGCGCTGCCGCGACCCGGCAGGCTGTCCAGCTCGATCCCGCCGCCCATCAGTTCGATCAGGCGGCGGCTGATCGCCAGTCCCAGGCCGGTGCCGCCGAAACGGCGCGTGGTGGAGCCGTCGGCCTGCTCGAAGGGCTGGAACAGGCGGGCCTGATCCTCGGGCGCAATGCCGATGCCGGTGTCGCGCACCTCGAACTCGATCCGGCTCCGCTCGCCGTCCACCTCGATCTGGCGGATGGCGAGGGTCACGCCGCCGCGTTCGGTGAACTTGACCGCGTTGCCGGCGAAATTGACCAGCACCTGCTGCAAGCGCGTCGGGTCGCCGCGCCAGTAGCCCACCAGGCGCGGGTCGAGCTGCCGCTCCAGGTACAGGTTTTTCGCCTCGGCCCGCTCGCCAACCAGGCTGGCGACGTTTTCCAGCAGTTCGCCGAGATCGAAGTCGCGGCGCTCCAGCTCCAGCTTTCCGGCCTCGATCTTGGAGATGTCGAGGATGTCGTTGATGATCGACAGCAGATGGTTGCCGGCCTCGCTGATCTTGCCCAGCTGCTCGCACTGGTGCGGGTCCGCGCTCTCGCGACGCAGCAGGTAGGACAGGCCGAGGATGGCGTTCATCGGCGTGCGGATCTCGTGGCTCATGTTGGCCAGGAATGCGCTCTTGGCCCGGTTCGCGGCCTCCGCGGCGCGCACCGCACACTCCAGTTCGCGCGAGGTCTCGGCCAGTTGCGCGGTACGCTCGGCGACCCGCCGCTCCAGGTCGCGATTGAGCGATTCGATCTCCTGGCCGGCCTGGTACTGCCGACCGGCATCCAGGCGCAGGCGGCGATGTCCCCAGACCAGGCCGGCCACACCCAACAGCCATATCCCGCCCAGCGAGCCGAGCACCCGCGCCATGCTCGCCTGCTCATGGGCGATATAGTCCTGCAAGGGCACCGCCACCGAGATTCCGCCCCGGATGTCGCCGATCCTGTAGCCCTGCTGGCCATGGCAACGCAGACACCCCGGTTCGGTCACCATGGGCGCCATGTAGCGCAGATAGGGACGACCGTCGATCCGGGTCACCTCCAGCACCTCCTCGCGGCCGGCCTCGAATGCGCGCAGCGCGTCCGCCTCCCAGGCATCGGGCCGATTTTCGGGGCGCAGCGGATCGAGGCTGGTGATGTGGCCGCGCACGCCAAACAGGTCACCGAACTGTTCGTTGAGCATGCGCAGCATGTAGGCCGGATTCATCAGGGTGAGCGGCCGGCCGCTGGGGGTGACGATGTCGCGCTCGGGCAGGTGGCTCAGGTGGGGGTTGGGCGGGGTGTGCTCGCTGACCGGGACATATACGCCACCATGCAGCGTGGCCCAGAAACGGAAGGCACGATCCTTGTTGAAATTGGCCTTGGCCTCCTTGTAGGCAAGATCGAGGGTCATGCCGCGGATGTGGCGGAGCTGCCAGAGCCCGAGGCCGGCCAAGGTGAGTGTCCAGCCCGCCAGCACCAGGATGAAGAACAGGCGCAGGCGTGGCCGGCGGTCCAGTCCGTGCTCGCTGGCGCGCCTCACTCCGTCGCCTCCCCGGCCCCCGGGCTCAATCCGGCCACCGTGGCACGCGCGGCGCGCAGGCTGGCCAGGGCGGCCTCGTACTGGTATCCGTCGATCTGGCGCTCGATGCGGCCGGCCAGCGGCCCCAGCGCCGCACGCAGGCAATCGCTGTGTTCACGCCAGAGCGCGCCCGAACGCATGTTCAGCTCGGCCAACAGGGGTTCGAGCTGGTCGAGTATGAAGCGGACCCGTGCCCGGTCGACAGCGCCGTCCGGCGCCAGCGTGCAACTCGGCGCCAGGGCAAGGTGGATCTCGGCGACCAGCGGATCGAGACGGGCGCGCAGGCCGGCCAGCCGCGCGGCGAGCACATCGGCCGCCAGGGCCTCGCGGATGCCGGCCTCCAGCTCGGCGGCGGCGGCGCGCACCGTTTCCGCGCCGAGCGCGGCAGCGGCCCCCTTGAGTGAATGGGCGAGGCGACGTGCCTCCTGGGCCTGGCCGGCGGCCAGTGCGGCCTCGATGCGTGCGCACTCGCCGGCATGGGTCTCGGCAAAGCGGCCGAGCAGCCGGCGCAGGCTGGCCACCCGGCCCCCCACCGAACGCAGGCCGACCTCGACATCGAGGCCATGGAGGACGGGAAGCTCGGCGGGATCGGCCAGGTCGGCCGGCAGGGGTCCGGCGTCCCCCCCGGTCACGGCAGCATCCTCGGCGACACCACCGGCAGGCGGCAGCCAGTGCAGCAGCGCGGCGAACAGCCGGCTCGGTTCCACCGGCTTGCCGACATGACCGTTCATGCCAGCTTCGCGGCAGCGCTGGCGATCCTCCTCGAACACGTTGGCGGTCATCGCCAGGATGGGGATGTCCGACCCGCCCGGCAGGCCACGGATGCGACGGGTGGCATCAAGTCCGTCCAGGCGCGGCATCTGCACGTCCATCAGGATCAGGTCGTAGGACTGGGCAGAGGCCAGTTCCACGGCCGCCTCGCCATCGCCGGCGACATCGACCAGCAGGCCGGTCTGGCGCAACCACTCCAGGACGATCTCCTGGTTGACCGGGTTGTCCTCGGCGAGCAGGACGCGCCGGCCCGCGCCGCAGCGATGCAGACGCGCCTCCAGCTCGGACAGGCCAAGACCGGCGGTTTCCTCCTCGGCCTGCGGTTGCGCCCGCGCCACCGGCAGGCAAACGCTGAACCAGAACACGCTGCCCTCGCCGGCGCGGCTGTCGACGCCGATCTCGCCATGCATCAGCTCCACCAGCCGGCGGCTGATGGCAAGCCCCAGCCCGGTGCCACCATAGCGGCGGGAGGTGGAGCCGTCGGCCTGTTCGAAGGCCTGGAACAGGCGGGCCTGGTCCTCCGGGCGAATGCCGATGCCGGTGTCGGCCACCTCGAAACGCAGCCGGCGCAGGTCCGGCCCGGCCGGACCGAGATCGAGCGCACGCAGCACCACGCCGCCGTGCTCGGTGAATTTCACCGCGTTGCCGACAAAGTTGAGCAAGACCTGGCCCAGACGCAGGTCATCGCCATGAAACGCACTGCCCAGGCCGGGGTCGATCTCGATCGTCAGGTCGAGCCCCTTGACCTCGGCGCGCTCGGCGATCAGTCCGTGCACGTTTTCCATCAGCTCGGCGAGCATGAAGTCGCGCGGACTCAGGCCGAGCTTGCCGGCCTCGATCTTGGAGATGTCGAGGATGTCGTTGATGATCGACATCAGGTGGCGGGCGGCGTCCGCCACCTTGCCGAGCTGGTCGCGCTGGCGCGCCACGCTCACCTCGCGCAGGAGCAGATGGGTCAGGCCGAGGATGGCGTTCATGGGGGTGCGGATCTCATGGCTCATGTTGGCCAGGAATGCGCTTTTGGCACGGCTGGCGGCCTCGGCCTGGGACTTGGCCTCGGCCAACGCCCGGTCGGCGCGGCGGCGCAGGACGATGCCCCACAGGTCGTCGGCGAGCAGTTGCAGTTCGTGCCGGTCGGCCTCGTCGTATTCACCCGGCTTGTCGGCCACGCCCAGGAGCAGGCGCGCCCGGCCGCCATGCAGCACCGGCACGCCGAGATGGCGGACAGGCGCGCCGCCCGGACAATCATCGCCGCGCGCGTCGGGATAGGCATTGTGCGCCACCGGTTGGCGCTGGCGGATGGCATCGGCCCAGGCCCCGGCCGCAGCCAGGGGACGGGACGCGCTCGACGGATCCGGCTCGCCGCCGCCCATGAGGCAGGCCACCGGAATCAGTTCACGCTGATCCTCGCTGACCAGGTACAGGCTGCCGCACCGGCTGCAGGTCATGCTCACCGCCTCGGCGAGGCCCGAGCGCAACAGGTCCGTCTCCTCCATCTCGCCGACCCGCTGGCTGAGCGCGAACATGGCGCGCAGGCGATGCTCAGACAGGCGCATGCGGGCATTGGCCGCCTCCAGCTCGGCGGTACGCTCGCGCACCAGCGCCTCGAGGTCGTGGCGGTGGCGATCCAGTTCGGCCCCCATGCGCTTGCGCTCGGTGATGTCCTCCTTGATTGCCAGATAATGGCTGACCCGGCCATCGGCCTGGCGGATCGGCGTGATGCGGGCGAATTCGATGCATTCCTCGCCGTTCTTGCGCCGGTTGCAAAATTCGCCCTGCCAGGTCTGGCCGGCGCGCAAGGTGGCCCACAGCGCGGCGTAGTCGGTGACCTCGCGCGAACGCGCTGAACGCAGGATGCGCGGGTTTTCCCCCACCACCTCGGCACGGCTGTAGCCGGTGAGCCACTCGAATGCGGCATTGACGTATTCGATGCGTGCATCGAGGTCGGTAATGACGATCATGTTGGGGCTCTGCTCCACCGCAAGCGACAGCTTGCGCAGCGAAGCCTCGATGCGGCGCTGCTCGGTGATGTCGTTGCCGGCACTGAGCACCCCGACGATGCGGCCCTCCTCGTCGCGCAGCAGGCTGGTCCGCCATTCCACCAGACGGCTTTCGCCGGTGCGGGTGCGGATGGCGTTCTCGTATTTTCCCACCGGCGCCTCCAGGCCGGCGACCAGGCGCTGGAAATAGGCGCGAATCCGGCCCTCCCCCTCCGGGCGGGGCAGGCACAGCTCGAAATAGTCGCGACCGAGCATCTCGCCGCGGCTGTAGCCGAACACCTCGCAGGCCATGTCGTTGACGATCAGGATGCGTCCTTCGCGGTCGAGCGCCACCACGATGGCGCCGACGATGGCCAGGTAACGCCGGTTGAGGTCGCGTTCCTGGCGCAGGGCCAGCTCGATGGCCTTGCGCTCGCTGACGTCCTGGAGCGTGCCGAGCGCGGACAGGGGGCGTTCCTCAACGGCGCGGCGATCCGCGCGAGCGAGACTGATCTCCGCCCGGGCGCGCAGCCAGGGCGCATCCGCCCCGGTGCCGACACGATATTCGATGTCGAAGCCGCCGCCCCCCAGGGCAGCCCCCCAGGCCGCCAGCACCCGTGCACGATCATCGATGTGGATGCAGGCGAGGAACGCATCCAGGCTCATGGCCGTGCCCGGCGCGACGCCGATCAGCTGGCAGGCCTCGTCCGAGCCAGTAATGCGGTCGTGGGCGATGTCCATGTGCCAGCTGCCCAGGCGTGCCACCTCCTGCGCCCGCCTGAGCTGCGCCTCGTTCTCGATCAGGGCCTGCTGCGCCATGAATGAAGGCGTGATGTCGCGGGCGATGCCAAGCACGCCCAGCAGGCGGCCACCGTCATCGAATATGGGGGTCTTCACGGTCTCGAACAGGCCGCGATAGCCGTCCTCGGCGAAGGTCAGCCATTCCTCGTTGAGCTGCGCCGTCCCGGCCCGCACCGCGGCCTGGTCGAAGGCACGGAAGCGCGCGGCGGTCTCGGCATCGAAGAAATCGTGATCGGTTTTGCCGACGATCTGAGCCTCCGGCTGCCCGATCAGGTGCTCGCAAGCCTCGTTGCACATCAGGAAGCGGCCGTCCGGGTCCTTCACCCAGACCGGATCGGGAATGGCGCGCAACAGCCGGCGGGTCAGACCGGCATCCCGCAGCGCCTCCGGCCCGGCACGATCAGCGGCGGGCGGCTGCATCGCTGCTCCGCTGGAGGCGGCTTGACCGCACTCCAATCCCAAGCCTGCCCTCCAGGGGCACGGCGGAAATTCTGACCAATGGATAATCGGGGTTCATGGTCTTGACCGGTTCGATACCCCATACTGTAGCCCAGCTCGACCGGCCTTGTCCGCCCCACGCCGGCCACCGGCTGGCCCGGTTGCCGCGCCCGGGCGGCGGGAGCACAATCCCCCCCTGATTACTATTCGACATTCGCCTGGAGACCCCCGTGCCGATCCCCGCTGCCCGATCGATCCAGCTCAAGATCACACTCGCCATTGCACTGACCTTTCTCGCCGTGCTGGCGGCGTCCGCCATACTGACCGCCCGCGGTGACCGCCAGCTGGCGGTGGAGATCGGCCTGGACAAGGCACGCGACGTGGGCAGCAGCTATTTCGACGGCATCAACACCATGATGCTCACCGGCACCCTGGACCAGAAGGAATCCTTGTCGCGCAAGTTGCTGGCGCACGAAGGCGTGGAGGACATCCGCCTGGTGCGTGCGCCCGGCCACATGAGTGACGACCGGCCCGAGGACCTGGCCCGCGACGAGCTGGAACGACGCGCGCTGGGCGGCGAGGAGGTCAGCCATGTCGAGGAGGCGAACGGCCAGCGCCGGGTGACCGTGCTGAGTCCCATCCGCGCCAGCCGCAACTACCTGGGCACGGACTGCCTGTCCTGCCACCAGGTCGAGGAAGGCACCGTGCTGGCGGCGGTGCGCACCACGTATTCGCTCGACGGCATCGATGGCGACCTGCGCCGCAACCGGATCGTCAGCAGCCTGTTCAACCTCGTCCTGTTCGCGATCGGCATCGCCCTGGTGCTGGCCGTGTTGCGCCGCATCATGGTGCGACCCATGCTGATCATGCAGGGCACCATGCACGCCATCGAGGAAAACGCCGACCTGGCCCGCTCGATCCCGATCCAGGGCGACGACGAGGTGGGCCGTCTCGCTGGTTCCATCAACAGCATGCTGGCCAAATTCCGCGCCAGCCTGGCCCAGGTCGCCGACACCTCGATGCGCTTGAGCGAAGCCGCCGGACAGATTATCGCGGTGGCGGAACAGACCAGCCAGGCCGCCAGCGACCAGCTCATCGAGACCGGCCAGACCGCGCAGTTCATCGGCGACCTCGGCACCATCGCCCAGGAAGTCGACCAGAGCGCGGTGGAAACATCCAACGCCTCGGTCGAGGCCGAACAGCAGGTGCGCGAGGGCACCGAGATGACCCGCAACGCCATCGGCGGCATGGTCACCCTGGTCAACGAGATCGAACAGACCGCGCGCATCATCGAGGCCCTGGAAGCACGCAGCCAGAGCGTGAGCAGCGTGCTCGACGTGATCAAGGGCATCGCCGAGCAGACCAACCTGCTGGCGCTCAACGCCGCCATCGAGGCCGCCCGCGCCGGCGAGGCCGGGCGCGGTTTTGCCGTAGTGGCCGACGAGGTGCGCAAGCTCGCCACCCGCTCCCACGATGCCACCGGCAGCATCGAGGACATCGTGGCCCAGCTCCAGAACGAAGCACGCGCCGCCACCGAAGCGATGCGCGAGGCACGCGACCGCGCCGAGACCCACGGCCAGCGCCTGGAACAGTCGATCGCCAACCTCGACCACATCGCTGCCCGGGTCACCGACATCCGCAAGCTCAACACCCATATGGCCGGCGCCATCCAGCGTCAGGGCAGCCTTACCGAAAGCGGCCGCCAGAAGGTGGACACCATCAGCGAGATCGCCCAGCGCACCGCCGCCGACGCCGCCCGCACCCGCGACGTCAGCGACGACCTGGTCGACCTGGCGCGCGAGCTCAACGGCCTGGTCAGCCGCTTCAAGCTGTAATCCCGGACCGATCATCGGCCAAATTTGCCCCTTCCCCCAGCGGGGGAAGGTTGGGATGGGGGTGTGGCGCAAGCCGCTTACCCCGTAATGCAGCGCCACAGAAGAGGGTAGTCATGATTGCCTCTCCCTTCGGGAGAGGCCGACGCGGCCTTCAATCCGGGCCGTGGCCGTTGTGGAATACCCGCCAGGTGTTGCGGCCGGCGTCCTTGGCGCGATACATGGCGTAATCCGAACAGCGCAACAATGCATCCGCCTCGTCGGCATCGAGTGGATACAGTGCAATGCCGACCGAAGCCGAGATTTCGGCACGACCTGCGTCCACCACATAGGGTCGGGCGATCTGCTCGACGATGCGATCGGCCATGGTCTCCGCGTCCTCGCGGGTCATCGGCATGGGCATCAGCACCACGAATTCGTCGCCGCCCAGGCGGGCCACGGTATCGCTGGCCCGCACGCAATGGCGCACGCGATTGGTCACCTCGATCAGGATGGCGTCGCCGGCCTCGTGGCCCAGACTGTCGTTGGCTTCCTTGAAACGATCGAGATCGATGAACAACAGACCGACCTGACCGTCATGCCGCCTGGCGTGGGCCAGAGCCCCTTCCAGACGGTCGGCGAGCAGTTCCCGATTGGGCAGTCCGGTGAGCGGGTCGTGGTTGGCCTTGTGCCAGATCTCCGCCTGTTGCGCCTTGCGCCGGGTGATGTCGGAGAAGGTGATGACCGCGCCGACGATCTCGCCCTCGGCATGAATGGGATGGGCGCGGTACTCCACCGCCAGCGGCTGGCCATCCATGCGCATGAACACCGCATCATCGTCATGCACGTATTCGCCCCGCTCCAGGACAGCGCAGGCCGGAAAGGCATCCTCCGCCGCCGAGGTCCGGTCCCCGTCGGGGTGGGCATGGTTCTGGGCCAGTGCGAGCACACTCACGCCCTGCATCTCCTCCGGGCTGGGGTAGCCGAGCAGGCGCACCGCCATCGGGTTGCACAGCGTGCAACGACCGGCCTTGTCGACCGCGAAGATGGCCTCGCCGGAGGCATTCACCAGCATGCGCATGTAGGACTCGGCCTCCTTGCGCTCACGCACCTCGGTGCGCAGTTGCGCCGTGCGCTCCTCCACCAGCCGGTCCTGCTGCGCCTTGGCCTCGCCCAGGGCGAGGAACTGGCGGCGGATGGTGTGCAGCCCATACAGGCTCAGGCCGGTGAACAGCAGCCAGACCGCCATGTGCACCAGGGCCAGGTCCCGGTCGCGCTCGCGCACCACCGCCAGCGCCGGCTCGGCGTTGAACGACACGCTGATGCCGCCCCGGATGTCGCCCACCTTGTAGCCCTGCTTCTCGTGACAGCGCAGACAGGCCTGGCGGGTGACCAGTGGCCCCATGTAGCGGGCCATCGGCTTGGCGGTGTCATGGGCAATATCGAAGTACTCGTCCAGGCCATGCTCGAAGCGGCGCAGGGCCATCGCCTCCCAATCCAGTGCGACGTTGCCGGGATTGATCGGATTGAGGCTGGTGATGTGGATGCGGATGCCCGACTGGTCGTGGATGACTTCGGACAACTGCCGCGTCATGTAGGCCGGGTTGAGCAGGGTGAGTGGTTTGCCGTCGGGGGTCTGAATGTCCTTCTCGGGTTCTTCCAGATACGGGTTGGAGGGCGACGCACCACTGCGCAGGCCATACACGCCGCCATGCCGCGCCGCGACGATGATCTGGAAGATCTGCCGCGCCTCGCCGGACAGGTATTCGCGCATGTTGCGCTCCAGCTCGCGGCTGTTCCAGATATAGGAGGCCCCGATCAGAGCGGTCCACAGGACCAGGGGCACGATCCACAGGCGGCGGAGGACGAATACTCGGTTCATGGCTCGGATTCAGTCAGCACGCTTTCACTATACGCCGGCCTTGCAAAAAGCAGTAGCAGCCGCGTCTGCAAGGACGCCGGCGCGACAGGCCGCACCCCACCCGGGTTCAGGACCAGCCCTGGGCAGACCGCCCTATTCGCGCCGCAGGGCCGCGGCACATTCAGCCACCAGAGCCGGGCCGCGATAGATCAGGCCGGTGTAGAGCTGTACCAGTTCGGCGCCGGCATCCTGGCGTGCACGGGCGTCCGCCCCGGAGAATATGCCGCCCACGCCGATCAGCGGCACTTCGCCCGCAAGGTGCTGGTGGAAGGCCCGCAGGACTGCGGTGGCGGAATCACGCAAGGGGCGACCGGAAAGCCCCCCACTCTCCTCCGCGTGCGGCAAACCCTCCACGCCGCCACGGGCCAGGGTAGTGTTGGTGGCGATCACCGCGTCCACCCTGTGACGGCGGAATGCGTCCGCCATCGCGCCGATCTGTTCCACGTCGAGGTCGGGTGCCACCTTGACCGCGAATGGCGTGTAGCGGCCGTTGTGCTCGGCGCAACGCGCCTGCTCCATCTTCAGGGCCGCGAGCAGTGCATCGAGTTCGTCGCCGCCCTGCAGGCTGCGCAGGTTGCGGGTGTTGGGCGAGGAGATGTTGACCGTGACGTAGCTTGCCCGCGTGGCGGCCTTGGCGAACCCGGTCAGATAATCCTCCACCGCGCGTTCGATCGGCGTGTCGGCGTTCTTGCCGATGTTGATGCCGAGCACGCCGCGATAGCTCGACTCAGCCACCCGTTCAAGCAGGTAGTCGATGCCGCGGTTGTTGAAACCCATGCGGTTGATGATGGCCTTCGCCTCGGGCAGGCGGAACAGGCGCGGACGCGGGTTGCCCGGCTGCGGCCGGGGTGTGACGGTGCCGACCTCGACGAAGCCGAAGTCCATCGCCGCCCAGGCATCCAGGCATTCGCCGTTCTTGTCCAGTCCGGCCGCAAGACCCACCGGATTGGGCACGCTCAGGCCCATCACCGTGCGCGGGTCGGCCGGTATCCTGGCCAGGCCGGCGCCGATCAGGGCGGGCGGCAGGCGCGACAGGCCGGCCAGGGTGAATTCATGGGCACGCTCGGCATCGAGCGCGAACAGGAGTGGACGCAGGATCGGATAGGGGTTCATGAGGAGCGGAATGCCGACGTGGAACGGTCATTCTAACCGGCCGCCGCCATCGCCAGCCGGCGCGCATTGATACATAATCCGGGCGTCGCCTTCAACGAGTGGAGTATGCAATGTCGACGCAGAAGTATCGTCTGGTCACCCGCAGCGATTTCGACGGCCTGGTCTGCGCCGTGCTGCTCAACGAACTGGAGATGATCGACGACATCAAGTTCGTGCATCCCAAGGACATGCAGGATGGAAAGATCGAGATCACCGATCGCGACATCACCACCAACCTGCCCTATGTACCTGCCGCCTATCTCGCCTTCGATCACCACCTGTCGGAGACGATCCGCAATACCGGCGAGCGCAAGAACCACATCATCGATCCCGAATTGCCCTCGGCGGCGCGCGTGGTATACAACCATTTCGGCGGCCGCGAGCGCTTTCCCGCCCATTTCGACGAGATGATGGCGGCGGTGGACAAGGGCGATTCGGCCCAGTTCAGCCGCGACGAGATCCTCGACCCCACGGGCTGGGTATTGCTCAACTACCTCATGGACGCGCGCACCGGCCTGGGCCGCTTCCGCGAATTCCGCATCAGCAACTACCAGCTGATGATGGACCTGATCAAATACTGTCGCGACCACGGCATCGAGGACATCCTCAAACTGCCGGACGTCAAGGAACGGGTCGACCTGTACTTCGAGCACGCCGAAAAGGCCAAGGAACAGATCCGGCGTTGCGCCACGG
>CAZOZD010000008.1:19546-24157 GCA_964584195.1 uncultured Burkholderiales bacterium | reverse complement strand
CAAGGTGCTCGTTTTTCCAGTCCAGGGCCAGATCGCCGCCCTGCACCCGCACCTGGCCGGCATTGAACAGGTAGAAGGTCTTGTAGTGGCCGAAGCGACGTTCCACATACTCCGGCGCGGAGAGCGGGCTGTTGGGAAACAGCTGCGGTGCCGGATTCCAGCGCTGGCCCGAATATCCGACCGGCCGCTGGTAGCCGGGGATGGACAGGATGGCCGGCGGGCAGTTCACGCCGAGCTTGGTGTTGTGGAATTCGATCAGTGCGTTGTTGACCTCGATGGTTTCCGGGTCGTGGATGCAGGACTGGGTGTCGATGAAGTCCTGGTAGCGATTGGAGAACAGCCGGGCATCGAGGGTCAGGCCCAGGGCTGGCCATTGGCCGAGATAGCCGAGTTCGAGGGCGTCGAGCCGTTCCGGCTCGAGTTCGCGGTAGGCGTATACATCGACATTGGCCACGCCGCCCGGCCAGGTCACCATCTCGCGGGCATTGCTTTCGAAAATGGTGGGCGCGCGCCAGGCGCGGGTCGCGCTCAGACGCAGCGCATGGCCGGGGGCGAGGCGGTGATTGAGGGCCAGCCGCGGCGAGAACAGCAGATCGGTGTTGTAGTGTTTTTCAAGCATGCCGCCGGCATGGATGAGCCAGGCGGGCGCGAATTGCCACTCCACATTGCCGAAGGCCTGCCATTGCGTGCCATCCACCGTGCCCAGGCCGGACAAACGGCCGGGCGCCTCGGCGCTGTCCTGGCGCAGACCCAGGCCCCACAGCGCGCGCATCTCCTCGCTGAAGGCGTGGATGTGCTGGAACTCCAGGTCGTGCCGCGTCACGGCGTAGCTTCGGTCGTACCGCAGCGAGGCCACCGGGGCGATGGCGGGGTTGCCGGGGTATACGGTGAGGCCGTCGCTGAATGTGCGGCCGTAATGGTAGTAGCGCAGCGAATATTCGTTGCCCTCGCCATAGTGGCGTTTCCAGCCGGCATCGAAATAGCGTTCGCCCAGGCCGGTGTCACGCGGCGGATTGCTGGTGCTGACACGGCTGCCGACTGTGTTCCTGCCCTCGGTCAGACCCAAACGCAGGCTGATTTCCTGGTCGGCGCGCGGCCGCCAGGCGAGCTGGGCATTGAGCACCTGGCGGTCGATGCGTTCCTGGATCATGCGGAAGGGCACGTTGAGGTCGCGGAAATTGCTGGCCTGGCGGCTGGACGCCGACAGACGCCAGTCGGTCGTGTCGTTGCTGCGGCCGATCCAGGCCTGACCATCGCGGAAGTCGCGCGGCCCGGCGCGCAGGACCACGCCGGCACCATCGATTTCGAAGACGGAACGGGTGATGATGTTGATCACGCCCTGATAGGCGTTGGCGCCATAGCTGGCGGCGTTGGGGCCGCGCACCACCTCGATGCGCTCGATGTCCTCCAGGCGCAGGGGCAGGTCCGGCCAGTCGACGCCGCCGAGGAAGGGGTTATACACGGCGCGGCCGTCGACGAGCACCAGCATGCGGCGGGAACGGGCGTCGCCCAGGCCCTGGTTGACCACGATGGGCGAGCCGTTGGGCCAGTCGGCGACCTGGAAGCCGGGCACCAGGCGGAAGATGTCGTGAATCTCGGTGAAGCCGGAGTCGAGGATCGTCTCGCGGTCGATCACCGTCACCGGCGCCGGGGCGTCCAGCGGCGACTGGGCCACGCGCGATGCGGTGAGCACGCGCGGCAGTTCGCCGATGAACATGGATTCGTCCGCGAACGACGGATCGGCGCAGTGAACCCCGGCCGACAGGGTCGCGAGCACGGGGATGGATAGGGTGAGCGCCAGACGGCGCCGGATGGAACGACGAGTCATGTTGCGGTTGCCTTTGCGTGGAGGGCGACGTAATCCACCTTGCCCGAACCGAGTACCGGGAGAGTATCGGTCACCACCACGCGGCGCGCAAGCGCGAGTTCGCTGTGGCCCAGCCGCCGCGCCGCCGCGACGAGCGCATCGCGGTCGAGTTCGGCGGCGGTGGTGAACAGCACGATCGCCTCGCCACGCTCCCGGTCGGGCACGCTCACCGCGGCATGGTCGGCGTCGGGCGCCGCCGCGGCGGCGATGGCCTCGGCGAGATCGAGCGCCACCATTTCGCCGGCGATCTTGGCGAAGCGCTTGAGCCGCCCGACGATGCACAGATGTCCGGCGGCATCGAATTCGGCCACATCGCCGGTGGCGTACCAGCCCGGGCCGGCGGCGGACCCGGGCCAGTGCAGTTGACCAGGTGCGTCGGGCAGGTAATAGCCGCTCATCAGGTTGGGGCCGCGCACGTTGAGCTCGCCGCCGCGTTCGATACCAGCGACCGGCATGAGGCGCGCCTCGATGCCCGGCAGGAGCGGGCCGACCGTGCCGGGCCGGTTCGCGCCCGGGCGGTTGACGCTGATCACCGGGGCCGCCTCGGTGGTGCCGTAGCCTTCCAGGATGTCGATGCCGAAGCGGTCCCGCCACAGCGCGCGCACCGGTTCGGCGAGCTTTTCGGCGCCGGCCACCACCAGGCGCAGGCTGGCGAGCTGACCGGGCTCGGCGGCGAGCGCATACTGGCGCAGGAAGGTGCCGGTGCCGAACAGCACCGTGCAGCCGCGTTCGCCCACCAGGGCGGGAATGGCCTTGTAGTGCAAGGGCGTCGGATACAGGCTGACCTTTGCTCCGGCCAGCAGCGGGGTGAGCACCCCGGCGGTGAGGCCGAATGCATGGAAGATGGGCAGCGCGGAGAGGAAATGGTCGTCCGGCGAGATGGGCGTGGCGGCGAGGATCTGCGCCACGTTGGCGAGCAGGGCGCGGTGTGACAGCACCACCCCTTTGGGGCGCCCTTCCGAACCGGAGGTGAACAGCACCACCGCCGGATCTTCCGGATCACCCGGCGGCAGGGCGCGCAGCGGGAATGGCAGCGCCCAGGTGAACAGCCAGAGCTTGTCCAGCCAGCCGAAACGGCGGCGCAGGTCTTCGAGGTGGATGATCTCCACTTCCCCGGCCAATGCCTCGGCCTGGGCGGTGAGGCCGGCCTTGTCGAGAAACACGCGCGAGCTCAGCACGGTGCGGATGCCAGCGGTACGGCAGGCGCAGCGCATCGCCTCGACGCCGGCGCTGTAGTTGAGCAGGCAGGGCACCCGGCCATTGGCCGACAGGCCGATGAGCAGCGCGACACTGGGCGCCAGGTTGGGCAAGAGCAGGCCGACGTGCTCGCCGGGGGCACTGATCTTGCCCCCCAGGCGCGCCAGCGCCAGGGTCATGCGGACCAGATCGGCATGGCCGTAGCTCGCCGGTTTCATGTCCTGCCATTGTCCCGGCCGGTGGCCGAAGCGGCGGGCCGCGTCGATGAGGGCGGTGAACAGGGTGTGCTGGCCGAATGCGGGCATCGGCTCCGGGGTTGGGGTGGTGAGTGCGTTCATCTTGCAATCCTCCTTTCAGCCCAGAGGGGGAAGTGGTCGCCCGGACGGAATGAGTCCAGACTGTCCATTGAGAATTTTTCACCCCTTCCCCCATTGGGGGAAGGTTGGGATGGGGGGCGGCGCAAGCCGTTTCATCGTGCGAGCGCGGCATTTATGCCCCGCATGGGGTATTTATGCCCCGCATGGGGTATTTATGCCCCGCATGGGGTATCCAACGCCGCCCGATCGGGCGGCGCCCCCACCCCGCCCTTTTATGCCCCGCATGGGGTACCCCCGTTGGGGGAGGGGACACACCTTATGAAGCGAATGAACAATCTGGGATGAATGGAATCCGGGGGATTCACGGACCCGGATTCCGCTCCGCTGCATCCGGCCGTAGGATACTACGTGAGGACAGGGGTGAGGCGTCGCAGGTTCAAAAACGATTCTTCATGCTGCCGGATCACAGCGACAGGATGCGGCAGGCCGATTCAAGCCGGTCGGAGATCGAATCCTGGCCCAGGTCGGCGCAATGGACCAGGTTGACGGTCCAGCGGCGGCGGTCGAAACCGACCAGATCGGTGAACGTCATGGGCGTGGATTGCACCGGGTCCTCGGGCTGGCGCAAGACACCCATGCCATCCAGGCGCATGGCCACCTCGGTGAGATACAGGTGTTGCTCGGGTTCGAGCAGGATGGCGTCGAAGTCCTCCGCCCAGGTGCTCATGTCGAGCTGGCGACCGAGTTCGCGCTGGCGGGCCAGCAATGCCTCATGTTCGGCCTGCAATGCCGCGCGCTCAGCGGGCGGACGGCTGCGCAGGCGGGCAAGCAGTTCGTCGCGCGCCTTTTCCAGTTCGACCTTGTCGACGAGGCGGGCGTCGATGCGGCGGCGTACATGCTTGAGCAGTCCATCGAAGAAGCTCCAGGCCATGGCCTCGCGCGCCTCGGATTCGCTGGGGGCGGGGCTGGCCAGGGTGTGGCCGTTGAAATACACCACCACCTGCGGCACGTCGCGGCGCAGGACGTCGCCGTCCATCTCCATGCCGAGCACGTTCTTTTCCCAGCGCCGGGTGCCGAGCAGGGCATACACCTCGCCCGGCAGGGGGTGGGCGCGGCGGTAGTCGCGGATTTCCTGGCTCACGCACATGCCCGACATCACCTCCTGCAGGGAGACGAACATGGCGTGGATGCGTGGGTCGCGGTTGAACGTTTCCGGATTGAGTTCGACCG
>CAZOZD010000008.1:0-19503 GCA_964584195.1 uncultured Burkholderiales bacterium | reverse complement strand
GGCCGCGCGCCACGGCCTTGCGGTAGCGCGCCGGATAGCCCGAAAACAGGCGCAGGCGCGGTTCGACCTGCTCGATGGCGTGATCGACCGCGGCATCCACGGCCGGGTCGGCCGGTACCGGCCGCAGCAGTCCGCCCAGGCGGGCGAGCAGGCCGCCGGCGGTGGGCATCTTCAGAACGGGATGTCGTCGTCCAGGTCGTCGGCGCGGCTTGCGCCGGCGGGCTTGGCAGGCGGCTTGCCGCGCGGGGCATCGTCGCCGGAAAAGCCGGAATCGGACTGGCCACCGGACCAGCTGGCGTCACCGCCCGAGCCGCCGCCCCGGCCGCCCAGCATCTGCATGCGGTCGCCGCGGATCTCGGTGGTGTAGCGGTCCTGGCCGCTCTGGTCCTGCCACTTGCGGGTGCGGATGGAGCCCTCGACGTAGACCGCCGAACCCTTCTTCAGATATTCGCCGCACACCTCGGCGGTACGGCCGAAGAAGGATACCCGGTGCCACTCGGTGGCCTCCTGCATGTCGCCGTTGCGGTCCTTGTATTTGTCGGTGGTGGCGATGCGCAGGTTGGCCACCGCCTCGCCGCTGGGCATGTAACGTACTTCGGGATCGGCACCCAGGTTGCCGATCAGGATCACCTTGTTCACTGAAGCCATTCAGTCGTTCCCCCAATGTTGCAGTAAATGTCGTACACCTTCCTCGTCCCAGCCGGTCTGCGCCACCTTGAGCATCACCGTGCCTTCCTCGTTGAGCACGGTCACCGCCTCGATGCCGGTGAACACGGTGAGCCGGGTGGCGAGCTGGCGGGCGGATTCGTCGTCGAGCCGGCCGATGTGGAACATGCGGGTCTTCACCCGCGCCGGCGGCGTCATGCGCACGGCCAGCGCCAGCCAGGCGGCGACCAGCACGGCACAGAATGCGAACACGGCCATGAAGCCGTGTTGCTGGGCAAGCCAGCCGCCGGCGACACCGCCGAAGAACAGGCCGAGGGCCTGGGCGGTATTGTATACCCCCATCGCCGTGCCCTTGGCCTCGGGCGGGGCGATCTTCGACACCAGCGAGGGCAGGCTCGCCTCCAGGGTGTTGAAGGCGATGAAATAGAACAGCAGCGCCGCCACCACGCCCCAGAACACGAGATTCACGGGCTCACCGGCGACCGGTGGCAGGCCGGCCATGGCCAGGCCGAGGCCCAGTTGCGCCACCAGCATGAGGGCGATGGCGGCGAGGAACACCGGCTTCATGCGCCCGCCGCGCTCGGCGTGGATGATGGCCGGCACCATGAATGCGAATGAAAGCAGCAGGACCGGCAGATAGACCTGCCAGTGCTGTTCGGCATCGAGGCCGCCGGCGCGCAGGAGGGCAAAGGGCACCACCACGAACATCGCCATCTGCGCCGCGTGCAGGGCGAATATGCCCCAGTTCAGGCGCATCAGTTCCATGTTGGCAAGCACATCCGGCAGGCGCGCCGGGTTGGCCTCGGCGTCGGAATGGAATGCGCTCCGGCCCGGGTTGGGGGTGACGTAACGGATCACCAGGATGGCCAGCAGCGACAGCACGCCGGTCATGACGAAGATGCCCGAAAGCCCGATCCAGCGGTAAAACAAGGGCCCCGCTGCCAGAGAGAATGCGAACGCGAGACCGATGGTGCTGCCGATCATGGCCATCGCCTGGGTGCGCTTTTCCTCGCGGGTGAGATCGGCCAGCAGGGCGGTGACCGCCGCCGAGATCGCCCCCGCGCCCTGCAATGCACGGCCGACGATGATCATGGCCAGACTGTCCGCGGCGGCGGCGATGAAGCTGCCGAGGGCGAAGATCAGCAGCCCGACGATGATCACCGGCTTGCGCCCCCAGCGGTCGGAGGCCATGCCGAAGGGGATCATCAGCAGCGCCTGGGTGAGTCCGTACACGCCCAGGGCCAGGCCGATCAGGGTATGGTTGTCGCCGCCCGGCAGGGTCTGGGCATGTAGCGCGAACACCGGCAGGATGAGGAACATGCCGAGCATGCGCACGCCATAGATGGCGGCCAGCGACGCCGCGGCGCGGCGCTCGCCAGAGGTCATCGGGGAGCGTTCATCGGACACGGTGGAGGGTCAGTCGAACAGGTTGTCGATGTCGGCCTGCGAGACCTTGTCCGCCTCGCGCACGGCGGGGCCGGCGAGGGGTCCGTCCGGTTCTTCCTCGATCAACAGATGGGCGAGGCTGTCCTCCATCTTCTGCACGGTGACGGCGAGCTTGTTCACCACCTGGCCGACCAGATCCTGGAACGACTGCGCCTGGATGATCTCGGACACCGCCTCGCAGGCCCCGGCGTGCTCGTCCTGCAGGCGGGCGAGAAACTCGCGCACCTCGGGCGAGCGCGCCTTGTGCATCAGTTCGGCGGCGGCGGCCTGTTGCGCGTGCAGGGCCGGCAGCAGCTGTTCGCAGGCGGACAGGGTGCGACCGGCAGCCTGTTCGGTGAGCGCCGAGATGTAGCGCAGGCGGTCGCGCGCGTTGCTCACCACGGCGGCTTGAGGCAGGGCCTCCTCGCCAATCTCGCGCATGCTTGCATGCAGGTCCCGCATCATGGTCGCCAGATCCTGGCGCATGCGTTCGATGTCGTTCACGGTGCTCGATCCCCTTGCGTTCGTTGTTCGCGGCGGCGCGGTGAGCCCCGCGCGATTCGCCTGCCGGAACGAAGCATGATAAGGTTGACCCGGCCGGAAGCCAATCCTTCGCCGGCCTCTTTTACACTCCACCCCCCACTCCAATGGAGCCCTGCGCATGGCCGTCCTCGAACTCAACGAAGAAAACTTCGAACAGACCATCCTCGACAACGATTTCGTCGTCATCGATTTCTGGGCTCCCTGGTGCGGCCCCTGTCGCGGCTTTGCGCCGGTGTTCGAAGCGGCCAGCGACAACCATCCGGGCATCGTGTTCGCCAAGGTGAATACCGAGGAACACCCCGCCCTGGCCGGCCATTTCCAGATCCGCTCGATTCCCACCCTGATGATCTTCCGTGAGAAGGTCATCATCTACGCCCAGCCCGGCGCCCTGCCGGCCGGCGCATTCGATGACCTGATCAAGCGCGCCGGCGAGGTGGACATGGCCCAGGTGCACGCCGACATCGCCCGGGAAGATCAGGGCGCGCAAAACGCCTGATTTTCACACCCCGCCGGTTCACTGGCCGGCCAGGGCAAGGATGTGTCCGGCCGCCTCGCCGGCCCCGGTCACCTCCGGGACCGGCGGCGCCGGAGTCGCCCACAGCGTCGCCAGCGCCTGCCCCAGGTCGCCGCGTTGCACGGCGTGTGGCGTGATCATGGCCAGACGGCCATGGGTGCGCAGCCAGTCGATGAGATACGGGCTTTCCGGCCAGTCCGGCCGGGGCAGGCTCAACACCGCCACGCCATGCGCGGCGGCCTCGACGAAGCTGCCATAGCCGGGCTTGGTCAATAGCGCGTCGCTGCTGGCGAGCAAATCGATGAATTCGAGACCGGCGGCAGCGAACGGGCGCACGTCCGGGTGTCGCGCCCGCCATGCATCCGGTGTGAGCCAGGCCACGCCCTCGATGCGCGGCCAGTCTTCGACCGGCAAACGGTGCATGACACCGCCCAGCCCGAGCAGCACCAGGCGTGTGCCGGGTGCGAGCCCGAGGCGGGTCCGCAAGGACGCCCCCCCGGATCGGCCGCGCGCGGCGATGGGGCCGATGCCGATCGCGCGGGCCAGCCCCGGCATCGGCATGGCCGGGGTCGGGCGCATGAACAGATCCGCATCGGCGTAGGCGGCGCGGGTCTCGGCGAGAAGCTTTGCGCACTCCGGGCGGTCGCCGAAATAATGCGCGTATAGATCGGCCCAGTTGAGCGAACACAGGCCGATGCCGGGAATGCCGGCCTGTCGTGCCGCGGCGAGCGGCAGGTAGGCTGCATTGGCCAGCACGGCGTCGACGCCGAGTTCGCAAAGCCGCGCCGCTTCCCGTTCCACCTGCGCCGGCCAGTCCTGGTGGAATGCGCCCCAGGCGGCCAGGCTCGCCTCCGGGTCGATGCGCACGCTGTCATGCATGAGGAAACCGGTGTCCGTCGCTTCAGCGATGTATTCGAACGGCCGGTCGACCCGGGCGGCGATCACCGCCTCGGGCAGCGCGGAGCGGATCACCAGGGCGAGGTCCGCGTGCCGTGCCCGCAATGCCCGCAGCACCGGCGCGGTCTGGGCCAGGTGGCCGAAGCCGTGGGCACTGAGGCTGACGTACAGTTTCATGCCGCAGTCAGGCGTGAACCCGCCTCATGGTGTGGGTCCGGAAGCGCGCATGCGCTCCAGCACCTCCCGCGCCAGGGGTACGGTGATCGGCCGCTTCAGGCTGAGCGAGCGTTCGTCGAGCGCATCGACCGTGGCGAGCAGTGAGGGCAAATCGCGGCGGGCATGGATGAGCAGGTAGCGCACCACCTCGTCGGGAAGATCCAGCCCACGGGTGCGGGCGCGTTCGCGCACGGCGGTGGCGCGGTCGGCTTCATTCAGTGGTTTGAGGCCGAAGCCGAGACCCCAGGCCAGCCGGCTGGCGAGATCGGCACGCACGTTCAAGTCGGCGGGGCGCTTGGGGCCGGCGGCCAGCACCGCGCGGCCCTGTTCGCGCGCCTCGTTGATGCGCGCGAACAGCGCGATCTGGCCGACTGCGTCGAGCCGGTCGACGTCATCCACCGCGAGAAGCTCGGGCATCTTCTCCGGCAAGGCTTGCGGTGGCCGCACCCACAATGCATCTCGGCCACGCGTCCGGGCCGCAGCGACACAGGCCGCAAGCAGGTGGCTGCGACCGCTGCCAAGTGGTCCCCACAGGTAGATCACGGTCTCGGCGAGTTCGCCGCGTGCCAGGGTGTCGAGCGCCATGAGCAGTTCCAGGTTGTCGCCGGGCATGAAGTTGTCGAACGCCGGCGGCGATTCGGGCTGGATGTTGAGGATGAGCTGGCGCGGATCGGGGGGCATTTAAGGTGTACGTCGCGCCAGTGATTGCCCTTGCCCACCGGGGGTGAGGGAAATGAACCTGAATTTCATGCCTCGGGGTGGATTTCTCATGTCCTTCAAGCCCGTTCCGGGTACAGGCGCAATAGCCCGGCCTGGCTTGCCTCGCACAGTCCGCGCTCGGTGATGAATCCGCTCACCAGCCGCGCGGGGGTGACGTCGAAAGCGGGGTTGAGGGCGGGCGAGCCTTCCGGCGCGATGCGCACGTCGACCAGTGCTCCGTTCGCGTCGACGCCTTGAATGTGGGTCAGCTCCTCGCCGCCGCGTTCCTCGATGGGGATGGCGCGACCGTCGGCGAGCGTCCAGTCGATGCTGGGGCCGGGCAGTGCGACGTGGAAGGGTACGTCGTTGTCGCGCGCGGCGAGCGCCTTGAGATAGGTGCCGATCTTGTTGGCGACGTCGCCGTTGGCGGTGGTCCGGTCGGTGCCGACGATGACCAGGTCGACCCGGCCGTGCTGCATGAGATGGCCGCCGGCGTTGTCGGCGATGACGTGGTGCGGCACGCCATGCTGGCCGAGTTCCCAGGCGGTGAGGCGCATGCCCTGGTTGCGCGGCCGGGTTTCGTCCACCCATACATGCACCTCGATGCCGGCGTCGAATGCAGCGTACACCGGCGCCAGCGCGGTGCCCCAGTCCACCGTGGCCAGCCAGCCGGCGTTGCAATGGGTGAGCACGTGCACCGGACCCGGGCGGCGTTCCGCCACGGCGCGGATCAGGGCCACGCCATGCGCACCGATGGCGCGGTTGATGGCCACATCCTCCTCGCACAGGCGCGCGGCCTCCGCCCAGGCCGCATCGGCACGCTCGGCGGGCGGCAGCGGCCTCAGCACGGCGCGCACACGTTCGACCGCCCAGGCCAGGTTCACGGCGGTCGGCCGGGTGGCGATCAAGGTGCGCGCGGCCGTGTCGAGGCTGGAGTCGCTGGGGTCGGCATGCATCGCCAGGGCGAGGCCATAGGCGGCGGTGGCGCCGATCAGCGGCGCGCCACGCACCCGCATCACGGCGATGGCCTCGGCCGCGTCGTCCAGGCTCGTCAGGATGCGGCGCGCGTACCGGAACGGCAGCCGGGTCTGATCGATGATGGATACGCCCGTGCGGTCGGCCAGCGGTTCAATGGTGCGGGTGGGTTGTCCGTCGACGTTCATGGCGGGCGAATGCATTGGGGGGTGGGGTTTGGGCGGGCATGACCTTCGCGCCCGGTCCGGGCAGTGTAGCTTCAGCCACCGGCGACCAGCAAGGCCAAGCCGGCCGCGATGCAATACAATCCGCGCATGTTGCCCGATTTTATGCTCTACCCTGTCCTCAACCGCCTGCTTGCCGACCAGCCGGCGCTGCGCGCGCGCCTGCGGGCGCACGCCGGCAAGGGGGTGCGCATCCATCTGCCGCTGACCGAGTTCGCCGCCCGCATCGGCGAGGATGGCCGGCTCGTCGCGCCATCGGCCGGAGCGGCGGTGGACACCCGCATCCGCCTCGCTCCGGACGTGTTGCTGAGGCTGGCCGCCGGCGATCATGACGCGCTGCGCGCGGCCGGTGTCGAGGGCGACCTTGCGCTCGCCAACGCGTTTGTCGCCCTGTTGCGCGAATTCGACTGGGTGCTGGCCTTGCGTCCCTGGCTGGGCGACATCGGCGCGGCGCGTGCCGCCCAGGCCATCACCGATCTCAAGGGCTGGCGTGACCGGGCCGTGGACAGCGTTGGTCGCAACCTGGCCGAGTACGCCGCGCATGAGACGCCCATGCTTGCCGACCGCAATGCCGTGCGCCGCTTCGTCGCCGGGGTGGACGACCTGCGCGACGCCGCGGCCCGCCTGGAGGCGCGTCTGGCCTGGCTGGAACGGCGGCGATGATGCGCCTGGTGCGGCTCGCCCGCATCCTGTGGGTGGTGGGCCGCTACGGCCTGGATGAATTCTTTCTCGGCCATGAACGGGTGCGTGCCCTGCGCTGGCTGGTGGCCCTGGTCTATTTCTGGCGGCCGCTGCTGCCCGGCATGCGCCGTCCGCGCGCATTGCGCCTGCGTCTGGCCTTGCAGGCGCTGGGGCCGATCTTCGTCAAGTTCGGCCAGATGCTCTCCACCCGGCGCGATCTCATTCCGGTCGACATCGCCGCCGAGCTGGCCGGCCTCCAGGATCGGGTGCCGCCTTTCCCCTCCGAACAGGCGCTGGCGGTATTGCGCCGGGCCTATGGCCGCGAGGCCGGCGCGGTGTTCGCCGAGTTCGACCCCGAGCCGGTGGCCTCCGCCTCGGTGGCCCAGGTGCATCGCGCCCGGCTGCGTCCGGAGGATGGCGGCCACGCCGTGGCGGTGAAGGTGCTGCGTCCTGGCATCGCTCCGGTGATCGGCAATGATCTCGCCCTGCTGCGCATGCTGGCGGTGTTCCTGGAGGTCGCCTGGCGTGACGGCAAGCGCCTGAAGCCACGCGAGGTGGTGGCCGAATTCGCCAAGCACCTGGACGATGAACTCGACCTCATCCGCGAGGCGGCCAACGCTTCCCAGCTGCGGCGCAATTTCGAGGGCTCGCCCCTGCTGGCGGTACCGGAGGTGTACTGGGACTACTGCACCGCCGAGGTGATGGTGATGTCCTGGATGGACGGTACGCCGATCTCCCGGGTCGACGCGCTGCGCCGGCGTGGCGTCGACATCCAGCGGCTGGCCCGCGCCGGGGTGGAGATCTTCTTCACCCAGGTGTTCCGCGACGGCTATTTCCATGCCGACATGCATCCGGGCAACATCCTGGTACGCGACGACGGACAGTATGTGGCGCTCGATTTCGGCATCATGGGTACCCTCAACGACGTCGACAAGAATTATCTGGCGCGCAACTTCCTCGCATTCTTCCGGCGCGACTACAAGCAGGTGGCGCGCGCCCATCTGGAGTCGGGCTGGGTACCGAAAGGCACCCGGGTGGATGAGTTCGAGGCCGCCATCCGTGCCGTGTGCGAGCCGGTGTTCGACCGGCCACTGAAGGAAATCGCGTTCGGCAAGGTGCTCCTGCGCCTGTTTCAGACCTCGCGCCGCTTCGGCATGGAGGTGCAGCCGCAACTGGTGATGCTGCAGAAAACCCTGCTCAACATCGAGGGCCTGGGCCGCCAGCTCGACCCCGATCTCGACCTGTGGGCCACCGCCAAGCCATTCCTGGAACGCTGGATGAGCGAACAGATCGGCTGGCGCGGCTGGTTATCCACCCTGCGCGAGGAGGCGCCCTACTGGGGCGCGGTCATCCCGCAGTTGCCGCGCCTTGCCCACCAGGCGCTCAAGGACGAGCGTATCGACCGGCTGGAGCTGGGGCTCGTCCACCTCTTGGAGCAGCAGCGTCAGCGCAACCGCTGGCTGGCGCTGCTGACGGTCCTGCTGGGGGCGCTGGTACTGGCGCAACTGTTCCAGCGCTGAGAGCGCCACGATTTCCCCGCAGCCTTTGTACCTCCGCCCGCGCTCAGGTTTGGCCGGGGTGGTAGGCGGCGGCCAGTTCGATGTAGTTCCTGGCCGAGTAAGCGAAATAGGCGAGTTCATCCTCGCTCAGACGGCGTACCGCCTTGGCCGGACGGCCCAGGTAGAGCCAGCCCGATTCCAGCACCTTGCCTTCCGGCACCAGGCTGCCGGCGCCGAGCAGGACGCGGTCCTCGATCACCGTCTTGTCGAGCACGAGGCTGCCCATGCCGATCAGGCACCGGTCGCCGATGGTGCAGCCGTGCAGGATGACGCCGTGGCCAACGGTGACCTCGCGGCCAAGGATGAGCGGCGCGCCTTCGGGATCGCCGGGATGGCGGTGGCTGACGTGCAGCACGCTGTTGTCCTGGATGTTGCTCCCGGCGCCGACGCGGATGAAGTTGACGTCGCCGCGCAGCACCGCGCCCGGCCAGATGGAAACGTCTTCGGCGAGATCGACCTCGCCGATCACCTGTGCGGATGGATGGATGAATACGCGCCGGCCAAGCCGGGGGATACGGCCGGAAAAGGTTTCGATGGGCATGGTGGCGATGGAAAACGGCTGGAATGGCCTGAGTATAATGGCCACACTCCTTCGAACCCGAAAACCTCATTCGAACCACAGAGTCTCAGCGAACATGGAGCAAAAACAGGAAGGCTGCAAAATCGGTGCCGTTTGCCCAATGGGTGGGGGGCATGCGCTGATGCAACACCCTGGTCCATCGGGTTTTTTCGTGCTCTCTGTTGCTCTGTGGTAAGGAATTCAAGATGAATCCATTGCTCGATTTTTCCGGCCTGCCCCGTTTCGCCGACATCCGGCCCGAACACGTCACCCCCGCCGTCGACCAGTTGCTGGCGGAAAACCGCGTCCTGGTGGAGCGTCTGGCCAACGATGCGGCGGAGCCCACCTGGGAGGGCTTCGTAGCCCCCCTGGAGGATGGCAACGAACGCCTCTCGCGCGCCTGGGGCCAGGTGTCGCACCTGCATTCGGTGCTCGACAGCCCCGAATTGCGCGAGGTCTACAACGCCAACCTGCCGCGCGTGACCCAGTACTGGGCCGAGCTCGGCCAGCATGCCGGCCTGTTCGCCAAGTACAAGGCCATGCGCGCCAGCCGGGCGATCAACGACCTGAGCGATGCGCGGCGCAAGGTCATCGACAACGAGCTGCGCGATTTCCGTCTCGGCGGTGCCGAGCTTCCGGCGGAGCTGAAGCCGCGCTTCATGGCGATCCAGGAGGAACTGGCCGGCCTGTCGGCCAAGTTCGAGGAAAACCTGCTCGATGCCACCAATGCCTGGTCGAAGCGGATCGTGGATGCGGACGCGCTGGCCGGTGTGCCGGAAGACGCCATGCGGATGTTCCAGGCCCAGGCCGAGGCGGCCGGTGAAGACGGCTGGCGGCTCAATCTGCGCGCGCCTTCCTTCCTTGCAGTGATGCAGTTCTGCGCCAACCGCGTCCTGCGCGAGGAGATGTATCGCGCCCATGTCACCCGGGCCTCGGAGTTTGGCCCTGTCGAATTGGACAACACCCCGCTCATCGACCGCATCCTGGAGCTGCGCCGCGAGGAGGCGGCGATGCTCGGCTTTGCAAACTATGCCGAGATGTCACTGGAGCCGAAGATGGCGCGTACCCCGGCCGAAGTGCTCGATTTCCTGGAGACCCTGGCGGCGCGCGCGCGGCCGTTCGCCGAGCGCGACATGGACGAATTGCGCGAGTTCGCCGCGCGCGAGCTGGGTTTGCCGGATCTGCAGGCCTGGGACGTGGCCTGGGCCTCGGAGAAGCTGCGCGAGGCGCGTTACGCATTCTCCGAGCAGGAGGTGAAGCAGTATTTCCCCGAGCCCAAGGTGCTCGAAGGCCTGTTCAGGCTCACCGAGACACTCTACGGCCTGCGCATCACCCCAACGCCGGCGCCAGTGTGGCATCCGGACGTGGGTTTCTACGCCATCCACGATGGCGACGGCCAGCTGCTCGGCCAGTTCTACCTCGATCTGCATGCCCGCGACAGCAAGCGCGGCGGCGCCTGGATGGACGACGCCATCACCCGCCGTCGCAAGGGGGATGTGCTCCAGACCCCGGTGGCCTATCTCAACTGCAACTTCGCCCCGCCGGTCGGCGACCGGCCGGCCCTGTTCAGCCACGACGAGGTCATCACCCTGTTCCACGAGTTTGGCCATGGCCTGCACCACCTGCTCACCCGGGCCGAGGAGCTGGGGGTGTCGGGCATCAATGGCGTGGAGTGGGACGCGGTCGAACTGCCCAGCCAGTTCATGGAGAACTTCTGCTGGGAGTGGGACGTGCTCCGTCCCATGACTGCCCATATCGACACCGGCGCGCCCCTGCCGCGCGAACTGTTCGACAAGATGCTGGCGGCGAAGAATTTCCAGGCCGGCATGCAGACTGTGCGTCAGATCGAGTTCGCCCTGTTCGACATGCGCCTGCACAGCGATTTCGATCCCGCCGGCCAGACCCCGTTGCAGCTCCTGAACGCGGTGCGCCGCCAGGTCGCGGTGCTCATCCCCCCCGACTGGAACCGCTTCCCCAACAATTTCTCGCACATCTTCGCCGGCGGTTACGCGGCCGGCTATTACAGCTACAAATGGGCCGAGGTGCTGTCCGCCGATGCATACGCCCTGTTCGAGGAGAATGGCGTGCTCAACCCCGAAGTCGGTCGCCGCTTCTGGAGCGAGATCCTGGGTGTGGGCGGCTCGCGCGAGGCGATCCAGTCCTTCGTCGCCTTCCGTGGCCGTGAGCCGACCATCGATGCACTGCTCAGGCATAATGGCATGGTCACCGCCTGATTTCCGGGAGGAACAAGGATGAACGCCGTCCACCGTCTTGCCCTGGCCCTGATCGTGCTGCTCGCTGCCGCGCCGGCCAGCGCCGCCATGTACAAGTGGGTCGATTCCCAGGGGCGGGTGCATTTTTCGGACAAGCCGCCGCCTGGCGCCAAGGCCCGTGCCGAGAGGCTCAACGTACGCGGCGCGGAACCGGCCCCGGCCGCCGAAGCCCGCCCCGCGACGGCCGGGTTGCCAGCGGTCACCCTTTATTCCGCCGACTGCGGCCCCACCTGCGAGCAGGCCCGGGCACTGCTCGACCGGCGCGGCATCGCCTGCACCTACCGCGATGTGCAGGCCGACCGGGCGGCCGCCGATGCGATGCAGAAACTCACCGGCAGCCTGGAGGTGCCGGTGCTCACCATCGGCGGCAATGTGCACAAGGGATTCCAGACCCAGCTCTGGAACAACCTGCTCGATGCCGCCGGCTACAACCGTCCGGCACCGTCCGCCCCTTCCGCCCCGGCACAAGCCACCCCCTGAACCGATGCCGATCCAGACCCTGGCCGAACTTTCGGAAGCCGTGCGTGTGTTCGGCCGTGAACGCGACTGGCACCTGTACCACACGCCCAAGAACCTGACCGCAGCCCTGGCGGTGGAGGCGGCCGAACTGCTGGAGCCGTTCCAGTGGCTGACCCCGGAGGAAAGCCTCGCCTTGCCCGAGGCCAAGCGCGAGGCGGTGCGCCAGGAGATGGCCGATGTGCTGATCTATCTGGTCAGCCTGGCCAACTGTCTGGAAGTCGACCTGCTGCGCGCCGCCGAGGACAAGCTGGCCATCAACGCCCGCAAGTACCCGGTGGAAAAGGCGCGCGGCAATGCCGCCAAATACACCGAGCTGTCGGATACGGACCCGCAATGAGCCATTACCGTCACCATCTGTTCTTCTGTCTCAATCAGCGCGAGGACGGCGGCGCATGCTGCGCCGACCACGACGCCGAAGCCCTGTTCGAACACGCCAAGAAACGCGCCAAGCAACTCGGCCTGCACGGCAAGGGCGGCGATTGCCGGGTCAACCGCGCCGGCTGCTTCGACCGCTGTGAGCAGGGCCCGGTGTGCGTCGTCTATCCGGACGCGGTCTGGTACACCTATGTCGATGCCGCCGACATCGACGAAATCCTCGAATCGCATCTGCGTGATGGCCAGGTGGTCGAGCGCCTGAAGATCGATTGAGCCCCCCGGTCACCCGTCATTCCATTCGGGTACGCGGCCCGGCGGGCTGGATCGAGACCGTGGTCGAGGATCCGGGCGGCGATCGCGCCGGCCTCGCCCTGATCGCTCATCCGCATCCATTGCACGGTGGTACGCTCGACAACAAGGTGGTCGCCACCCTCGCCAAGGCGGCGCTGCATTGCGGTTTCGTCGCGGTGCGGCCGAACTTTCGTGGCGTCGGTGGCACGGACGGCGAGTACGACCACGGCGTGGGCGAGACCGAGGACCTCATCGCCGTGGTCGGTGCGGTCGGGGCCGGGTTTCCCGGGCTGACCTGGAGCCTGCTCGGCTTTTCTTTCGGCGCCTATGTCCAGCATCGGGTCGCCTGCCGCCTGCCGGCCGAGCGGCTGGTCCTGGTCGGGCCGGCGGTGGGCATGTACGCATTCGCCCCGCCCGCTCTGCGCTGCGACATCGTGCATGGCGAGCTGGATGAGCTGATCCCGCTCGGCGTGGTGCGTGACTATGCCGAAACGCATGGCGCGACCCTGCATGCGATGCCGGGCGCGGGGCATTTCTTTCACGGCCGGCTGATCGAGCTGCGCCAGCGCCTGGAGGGGCTGCTGTGTCGCCACTGAGTGTCCGCGGCCTGGTCAAGCGCTATGGCGACGTGAACGTGGTCGATGGCATCGACCTCGATGTGCGCGCCGGCGAGTGCCATGGCCTGCTCGGCCCCAACGGCGCCGGCAAGACCACCACCCTGCGCCTGGCACTGGGCCTGATTACGGCCGATGCCGGCGAGATCGAGCTCCTGGGCCATCGTTTGCCGGAGGATGCCGCCTTGGCGCGGGCCAGCGTGGGCGTGGTGCCGCAGGTGGACAGTCTCGATCCGGATTTCACCGTGACCGAGAACCTGTTTGCCTACGGCCGATATTTCGGTCTCGGCCGGCGCGAGCTGGCGACGCGGGTGCCGGGCCTGCTCGAACTGTTCGGCCTTGCGGCCAAGGCCGGGGCTCCGGTGCCCACCTTGTCCGGTGGCATGAAGCGACGGCTCACCCTGGCGCGGGCGCTGATCAACGACCCCAGCCTGATCCTGCTCGACGAACCGACCACCGGACTCGATCCGCAGGCCCGCCACCTCGTCTGGCAAAGCCTGCGCCAGCTCACGGCGCGCGGCAAGACCCTGCTGCTCACCACCCATTTCATGGAGGAAGCGGAACGTCTGTGCGATCGCATCAGCGTCATCGACCGTGGCCGGATGATCGCCGAGGGTTCGCCGCGCGATCTGATCCGTGCCCATGTCGAACCACATGTGGTCGAGGTGCATGGCGACGGCCTCGATGCCTGGGCCACGGAGGCGGGAAGGTGGTGCCGGCGCGCGGAACGGGTCGGCGAAACCCTGTTCTGCTATCTCGACCAGCCGGCGTCGCTGATCGCCGAGCTCGACCGTAAACCGGGGCTGCGCTACCTGCAACGCCCCGCCAGCCTGGAGGACGTGTTCCTCAAGCTCACCGGCCGCGATCTTCGGGATTGAGGCGTTTTCCGGTAGCATCGCCCTTTTGGCATCACTGGATTCGAAATGCAGGTCCTGACTACCTCTTTGCCCGGAGTGTTGATCCTCGAACCCCGGGTATTCGGCGACGCGCGCGGCTTCTTCATGGAAAGCTGGAACCGGGCCCGTTATGCCGAGGCCGGCATCGATGTCGATTTCGTCCAGGACAACCTGTCCTTTTCCCGGCGCGGGGTGTTGCGCGGCCTGCATTTCCAGAATCCGCATGCGCAGGGCAAGCTGGTCTACGTGTTGCAGGGGGCAGTCTATGACGTCGCGGTGGACATCCGCGTCGGCTCGCCCACTTTCGGCCAGTGGGCGGCGGTCGAGCTGTCCGCCGAGAACCGGCGTCAGTTCTACATTCCCCCGGGTTTCGCGCATGGCTTCTGTGTCACCAGCGAGACCGCCCTGTTCGCCTACAAGTGCACCGACCTGTATCACCCGGAAACGGAAGGCTGCGTGCTCTGGAACGATCCCGATCTGGCCATCGACTGGCCGCTCGCCGATCCCGAGCTGTCCGCCAAGGACCGCGCCGGGCAGCGTCTGGCCGAGTTCCCGCCGGAACGCCTGCCGCGTTATGAGCCCTCCCCGAAAAACTCGCTGCGCTCGTTTCTCCCCTCAAGGGGCAAATAAAACTCGGGGCGGTCCTTCGTTTCATTGAGAGCCCGTATGACGCATCCTGTACGCATCCTCATCCTCGGTGACCAGGGCCAGGTGGCCTGGGAGCTGCGCCGCACCCTGTCGACCCTGGGCGAGGTGAGCGCGGTCGGTCGCCACAGCGCGCCGCGTGCCATCGACCTGAGCGACCCGGCGGCCATCCTTCCCCTGGTGGAGACGGTCCGGCCCGACTGGATCGTCAATGCCGCCGCCCATACCGCAGTCGACAAGGCCGAGACCGAGACCGAGGCGGCGTTCGCCCTCAATGCCACGGCCCCCGCGCAGCTTGCGCATGCCGCATTGCAGGTCGGGGCGCGGCTGGTGCATTACTCGACCGACTATGTATTCGATGGCCGCGGCCAGCGGCCCTACCGCGAGGACGACCCCACAGCACCGCTCGGTGTGTACGGGGCGAGCAAGCGGGCCGGCGAGGATGCGATCCGCGCAAGTGGCGTGGATCACCTGATCCTGCGCACCGCCTGGGTGTATGGCGCGCGCGGTGGCAATTTCATGCGCACCATCCGCCGCCTGGCGCGTGAGCGCGAGGAGTTGCGCATCGTCGCCGACCAGTACGGTGCGCCGACCTGGTCGCGCCAGATCGCCGAGGCCACCGCCCAGATGCTTGTTCGGCTGGGCCAGGATGCCGAATCCTGGCGGGCGCTGGGCGGCACATACCACCTCACCTCGGCCGGCGAGGCAAGCTGGCACGAATTCGCCACGGCCATCGTCGCCCACCAGCGCCAGCACGAGCCGGTCAAGGTCGAACGCGTCCTGCCCATTCCGGGCGCTGACTATCCGACCCCCGCCCGGCGACCGGCCTATTCGGTGCTCGATTGCAGCAAGCTTGCCGACAACTTCGGCATCCGTCTGCCGCACTGGCGCGATGCATTGCGCCTGGTGCAGGAAGAGCTCACCGCGTCCGTCTGACCCATCCACCTTACACCGCTCATATCCATGTCCAAATGCATCCTGGTCACTGGCGGCGCCGGATTCATCGGCTCCGCCGTCATCCGCCACCTGATCCGCAATACCCCGCATCGCGTGGTCAATGTCGATTGCCTCACCTATGCCGGCAACCTCGATTCGGTGGCCGGGGTTGCCGCCGATCCACGCTACGCATTCGAGCGGGTGGACATCCGCGATACCGCCGCGGTCGGCCGCCTGTTCGGGCAATATCAGCCTGACGGCATCCTGCATCTGGCCGCCGAGAGCCATGTCGACCGCTCCATCGACGGCCCGGCCGAATTCATCCAGACCAACATCGTCGGCACCTACACCCTGCTGGAGGCGGCGCGGCAGTACTGGCAGGGGCTCTCGGGCGAGAAGAAGGAAGCATTCCGCTTCCAGCACATCTCCACCGACGAGGTGTACGGCAGCCTGGGGCCGACCGGCCTGTTCAGCGAGACCACCTGTTACCAGCCCAATTCGCCCTATTCCGCCAGCAAGGCCGCTTCCGACCATCTGGTGCGGGCCTGGCATCACACCTATGGCCTGCCGGTGCTGACCACCAACTGTTCGAACAACTACGGGCCCTACCATTTCCCCGAAAAGCTCATCCCGCTGATGATCCTCAATGCGCTCGAAGGCAAGTCGCTGCCGGTCTATGGCGACGGCGCCCAGGTGCGCGACTGGCTCTACGTCGAGGATCACGCCCGGGCGCTGGTGCTGGTGCATGAGCGTGGCCGGGTGGGTGAGGTGTACAACATCGGCGGTCACAACGAGCGCCGCAACATCGAGGTGGTGCGCATGCTGTGCGATCTCCTGGAGGAGATGCGGCCGGAAAAACCCGCCGGTGTGGCGCGCTATGCGGACCTCATCACCTTTGTTGCCGACCGGCCCGGCCACGACAAGCGCTACGCCATCGACGCCGGCAAGATCGAACGCGAACTGGGCTGGCGACCGGAGGAAAGCTTCGAGACCGGCATGCGCAAGACGGTGCGCTGGTATCTCGACAACCAGGCCTGGTGGCGCCGGGTGCGGGATGGAAGCTATCGTGGCGAGCGACTCGGTCTGGGCGCATAGGAGATCAAGATGAAGGGCATCGTTCTGGCGGGCGGTTCAGGCACCCGTCTCTATCCGCTCACCACGCATGTGTCGAAGCAGTTGCTGCCGGTATACGACAAGCCGATGGTGTATTACCCGCTCTCGACCCTGATGCTGGCCGGCATCCGCGACATTCTCATCATCACCACCCCGCACGACGCGCCCCTGTTCCAGCGCCTGCTCGGTGACGGCGGGCAGTGGGGGGTGCGGCTCAAATACGTCAGCCAGGAGCGACCGGAGGGGATTGCCCAGGCATTCCTGCTCGATCCGGAGTTCATCGCCGGCGAACCCTGCGCCCTGGTGCTGGGCGATAACCTGTTCTTCGGCCACGACTTCGGAGTGCGGGTCAAGGAGGCCGCGCAGCTCTCCGGGGGGGCGCGGGTGTTCGCCTACCGGGTGCGCGACCCGGAACGTTATGGCGTGGTCGAGTTCGACGCCGCCGGGCGCGCGGTCAGCATCGAGGAAAAACCGGCCCGGCCGAAGTCGCATCATGCGGTCACCGGGCTGTACTTCTACGATGCCCAGGTGGCCGAGATCGCCGCCGCCCTCAAACCCTCGCCGCGGGGTGAGCTGGAGATCACCGACGTCAACATGGAGTACCTGCGCCGGGGACAGCTCACGGTCACCGACCTCGGTCGCGGCACGGCCTGGCTCGATACCGGCACGCACGAGGCCCTGCTTGAGGCCTCGGCCTTCATCGAGACCATCGAGCGGCGCCAGGGGCTGAAGATCGCCTGTCCGGAGGAAGTTGCCTGGCGTCAGGGCTGGATCGGTGACGAGGACATCCGTCGCCTGGCCCGGCCGCTGGAAAAGAACAGTTACGGCCGTTATCTGCTCGAACTGCTCGGCGAGCCTTGACGCACGGGGCGCGCGCGATCGCAGTGGTGTGATTCGCGGTACAATCCCGGCACACTTCCAGGCACGCAACCCATGTCCGAACTCACCGCGCTGCTCGAAAAATACAGCAAACCCGGCCCGCGCTACACCTCGTATCCCACCGCGCCCTACTTCCAGCCCGAATTCGGCGAGGCCGAGTGGCGGGCCGAGCTGGCCGCCGCGCAGGACCCGGCGCGCGGCCTGTCGCTGTATTTCCACATCCCGTTCTGTGACACCCTTTGCTACTACTGCGGCTGCAACATGGTCGCCACCGGCGACTATTCCAAGGCGGAACGGTACATCGAGCACCTGGATCGGGAAATGGCTCTGGTCGGCGCGCTCAGCGATCCCGGGCGCAAGGTGCATCAGCTCCATTTCGGCGGCGGCACGCCGACCTATCTGCGTCCCGATGACATCCGCCGCCTGGCGGAGAGCATCCGGGCCCGATTCGTCATCGCCGACGCGGCCGAGATGGGCTGCGAGGTCGATCCGCGCGAGCTCACCCGCGAACACCTCGCCGCATTGCGCGAGGCCGGTTTCAATCGCCTGTCGATCGGGGTGCAGGATCTCGATCCGGCGGTGCAGAAGGCGGTGAACCGGGTGCAGCCGGAAGACCTGATCGAAAAAGTGTACGGCTGGTCGCGCGAGCTGGGTTTTTCCAGCGTCAACATGGACCTCATCGTCGGCCTGCCGCATCAGTCGGTGGCGAGTTTCAGCCGCACCCTGGACCGCGTGCTGGACTGGGGGCCGGACCGTTTCGCGGTGTTTGCCTATGCCCATGTGCCGTGGATGAAGAAGCACCAGAAGCTGATCCTGGAAAAGGACCTGCCCGACTTCCCGACCCGGCTGGCATTGCAGCAGCTCATCCACGAGCGCATGGCCGCGGCCGGATACATCAACATCGGTCTCGATCATTTCGCCCGGCCGGAGGACGAGATGGTCAGGGCGCAGCGCGGCAAGACCCTGTGGCGCAATTTCCAGGGCTACACCACGCACAAGGAATGCGATATCCATGCATTCGGTGCTTCCAGCATCAGCCAGACACCGATGGCCTACGCGCAGAACGAAAAGAACGTGAAGAAATACCAGGAGAGCGTGGCTGCCGGCCGGTTGCCGGTCGAACGTGGTCTGCGTCTCACGCAGGAGGACCGCATCCGGCGCGACGCGATCACCCGCGTCATGTGTGACCTGGAGCTGGATTACGCGGCGTTCTCGGCCGCCTGGGGGGTCGAGTTCGAGACGCTGTTCGCCGATGCGCTGGCCGACCTGCGCCCCTTGGCGGAGGACGGTCTGGTACGTCTGGAGTCGGGCCGGCTGGTGGTCAATGACCTCGGTCGCCTGTTCCTGCGCAATATCGCCATGTGCTTCGACGCCTACCTGAAGCGGCAGGATGCCGGGCAGCAGCCACGCTATTCACGCACCGCCTGAGTTTTTCGACTTGCCCGCACGGCCGGGGCAGCCTGTGCCCCGGCGCGTTCCTGTTCAGGGTTCGAGGATGCCCTTGAGCAGGGCCTCCTCCTCAGCCGCCACCTCGGCCATCACCTTGGCCGCCTCGCCTTGCAGACCCTTGGCGATCAGGCCGGTATTCATGCGGGTGACGTAGGCCTTGCCGTCGCGGCCCTCGAATACCGTGTAGCGACAGGGCAGCGGCGGCAGCTTGCCACCGCTGGCGCGTGCGAGGCGTTCGTTGGCGCCCCTGGGGCAGGTCTCCACAACCTTCATGCGCTTGGCGTCGTTGGCGCCGGCCTTCTTCATTTCGGCCTGCATGTCGAAGGTCTGCGGCGCGGACCAGCCGCGCTTGGTGGCCTCGCTGCTCACCGCCGCAACGGTTTCGTCGAAACCGATGCGGGAGCGGCGATAGTCGAACATGGCCGCCATCATCTGCATCTGCTGCATCATCATCTGTTGCATCTTCTGCATCTGTTCGGGAGTTGGCTGGGCCGGGGTCGGCTGGGCCAGGGCGTGGCCGGCGAGCAGGAGGCCGAGGCTGAATGCGATGGAACG
>CAZOZD010000007.1:0-24550 GCA_964584195.1 uncultured Burkholderiales bacterium | reverse complement strand
GACCCCTAGCCCCTGACCCTTGCGCAATGACCCCCACCCCGCTCGCCCAGCTGATCGACGCCCTGCGCGTATTGCCCGGGGTCGGCCCAAAGTCGGCGGCGCGCATGGCCTACCACCTCCTGCAACGCGACCGGCGCGGCGCCGCCCGCCTGGCCGAAGGACTGCGCCTGGCGCTGGAGCGGCTGCGCGCCTGCGAGCGCTGCAACAACTACAGCGAGGCCGAGGTATGCGAACTGTGTGCCGACCCACGCCGCGACCCCAGGCAATTGTGTGTGGTGGAGATGCCGGCCGACCTCAACCGGCTGGAGGAAACGCACGCATACAAGGGCCTGTATTTCGTGCTCATGGGCCGACTCTCCCCGCTCGATGGCGTCGGCCCGCGCGAGATCGGCCTCGACCGTCTGCTCCGGCGGGCCACGGACGGCGCCACCGAGGAAGTGATCCTCGCCACCAACTTCACCGTCGAGGGCGAGGCCACCGCGCATTACCTGGGTGAGCTCTTCGCCCCGCGCGGGCTGAAGGTCACCCGCATGGCACGCGGCCTGCCCGCCGGCGGCGAGCTGGAGCACATCGACGCCATGACCGTGGCCCAGGCCTTGCTGGACCGCAAACCGATATGAAAAACGTGTCATGAACACCGAAACCTCGCTCGATTTCGACGAAGCCGTCGAGGCGCTGGAACTGCTCGACGACCTGTCCAAGGTCCGCGACTTTCCTTCCCTGTCCAGGGTGATCGCCCGGGTCAACCAGATCTCGCAATCGGCGCAAAGCCGCAACGATGAGCTGACCGAAGCCATCCTCAAGGATGTTTCGCTCACCAACAAGCTGCTGCGCATCGTCAACTCCGCCCAGTTTGGCCAGTTCGGCAGCAGCGGCGCGATCAACACGGTTTCCCGCGCCATCGTCATCCTTGGCTTCAACACCGTGCGCGACGTGGCCCTGTCGCTGATGCTGTTCGAACACCTGGCCAACCACGCCCAGGCCAGCGAGCTCAAGGGTAAGGCGGTGGAAAGCTTCTTCTGCGGCATCCTGGGGCGCGGCCTCGCCACCCAGACCGGCGCCCGCGACGGCGAGGAAGTGTTCATCTGTGCCCTGTTCCGCAACCTCGGTCGGCTGATGTGCCGTCTTCACTTCTACGAACGGGGGCAGCAGGTCGATGCCCTCATGGAGAGTGAAAACCTGTCCGAGGAGGCCGCCAGCCGGCGGGTGTTCGGCCTGAGCTACGACGAGTTCGGCCTCGCCCTTGGCCGCCTCTGGCACATCCCCAACACCCTGCTGCAAGGCATGAACCCGCTCCCGCCCGGCCCTGTGAAGGCGCCCGGCAACGACCTGGGCCGCCTGCAGGTGCTCTCCAGCCTCGCGCACGAGCTCTACGTCAGCACCCGCGGCGCCTCGCCGGAAAAGATGAACGAAGCCATCGCCGAAGTCAGCAAGCGCTATGGCCAGGCGGTCAACATCCATCCCGAGGCACTGGTATCGCTGATGTATGAATCCAGCACGGTCATGGAGAAGGAATCGCGCATCCTCGAAGTCGACGTGCGCACCAGCCCCCTGCTCAAGCGCCTGCTCAAAAATGAAGCTGCCGCCCCGGCGGATGCGGAGGCAGCCGCCGAGGAGCCGGCCGCGCTCAGCGATGAAAATGTCGGTTCCGATTCCACATCCATCCTCATCAACGGCATGCAGGACATCACCAGCATGATGCTGGGCAGCTTCAAGCCGAGCGAACTGCTCCATGTCGCCGCCGAGCTCCTCTACCGCTCCAGTTGCTTCGACCATGTGCTGATCTGCAGCATCGACAGCGGCGGCCGCGAACTCATCGGCCGCATCGGCCTTGGCCGCCAGGCCGATGCACTCAAGCGTGCGGCCCGCATCCCGCTGGCGTCATCCGGCGACGTGTTCTACGCCGCCACCGGCAAGCACGTCGACATCCTGATCGCCGACACCCGGGCCGAAAACATTCGCAGCCGGATCCCGAAATGGTATGCCGACAAGGTCGGCGCCCTCTCATTCATCCTCCTGCCCATCACCCTGGGCAACCGCACCGTGGCACTGATCTACGGCGATCGCCGCGACAGCGCCCTGCAGCTACCCCCCCAGACCCTCAACCTGGTCAAGGCGCTGCGCAACCAGGTCGCCCTCGCACTGCGCCAGCAGAGCTCGGCGCATTGACCCTGCCCCGACCACCGATGGAATCCACCATGGAACTCACAGCACTCACCGCGCTCTCCCCCCTCGACGGCCGCTACCGCCGCAGCGGCGCCAGGCTCGCCCCCTACTTCAGCGAGTTCGGCCTGATCAAATACCGGGTCCGGGTCGAGATCGAATGGCTCAAGGCGCTCGCCGCCGAGCCCGACATCGCCGAGGTGCCCGCCTTTTCCGCGGCGACCATCGCGGCCCTGGATGCGGTTGCGGCCAACTTCTCCGCGGCCGACGCGCAGTGGGTGAAGGATCGGGAAAAGATCACCAACCACGACGTCAAGGCGGTGGAATACTTCCTCAAGGAAGGCCCGCTCGCCGGCAACGCCGAGGTCATGCGGGTGAAGGAGTTCATCCACTTCGCCTGCACCTCCGAGGACATCAACAACCTCGCCCACGCCCTGATGCTGCGCGACGCCCGCGAGGCGGTGCTGCTGCCTGCGCTGGACGGCGTCAAGGCCAAGCTGACTGAGCTGGCCGTGCAGCTCGCCGACCTGCCCATGCTGTCGCGCACCCACGGCCAGCCGGCCTCACCCACCACCCTGGGCAAGGAACTGGCCAATGCCGTGTACCGCTTGCAGCGCGGCATGGAGCGCTTCGCCACGGTGGCCTGTCTGGGCAAGATCAACGGCGCGGTGGGCAACTACAACGCCCACCTCTCGGCCTACCCCGAGTTCGACTGGGAAGGTTTCGCAAAGCGCTTGGTCGAGGGCCTGGGGCTGAGCTTCAACCCCTACACCATCCAGATCGAGCCGCACGACTACATGGCCGAGCTGTACGACGCCTGCGCCCGCATCAACACCCAGCTCATCGACCTGGACCGCGACATCTGGGGCTACATCTCGCTTGGTTACTTCAAGCAGAAGGTGAAGGAGGGCGAGGTCGGTTCCTCGACCATGCCGCACAAGGTCAACCCCATCGACTTCGAGAACTCCGAGGGCAACCTCGGCATTGCCAACGCCGTGCTGCGCCACCTCTCGGAAAAGCTGCCCATCTCCCGCTGGCAGCGCGACCTCACCGACTCCACCGTGCTGCGCAACATGGGTGCGGGATTCGGCTATGCCCTGATCGGTTATGAGAGCCTGCTGCGCGGCCTGAACAAGCTGGAGGCCAACCCCGCGCGCCTCGCAGACGACCTCGACGCCAACTGGGAGGTCCTGGCCGAACCGATCCAGACCGTAATGCGCCGCTACGGCATCGAGAACCCCTACGAACAGCTCAAGGCCCTGACGCGCGGCAAGGGCGGCATCAACCGCGAAACCCTGGCCGCATTCATCCAGGGCCTCGCCATCCCGGATGTCGCCAAGCAGCAATTACTGGCCATGACCCCGGCCAGCTACACCGGCAAGGCCAGCGAGCTCGCACGGCGGATTGGCAAGGCTTGAACCCAGATTGTCCATTGAGAATTTTTCACCCCTTCCCCCATTGGGGGAAGGTTGGGATGGGGGTGCGGCGAACGCCGCTTCATCGGGCGGCGCCCCCACCCCGCCCTTTTATGCCCCGCATGGGGTACCCCCCGTTGGGGGAGGGGAACACGTTATGGGGCGAATGAACAATCTGGGATCATTCGGAGTGCGGTTTGATTTGCCGGCCCCTTTTCCCTTTACCCTCGTCCCTCTCCCAGAAGAAGATGGGTTGAATACCGTTTCAGCGTGAAAACCATGACCCAATTTGCATTCGACGTCGACAGCAGCAACTTCCAGCAGATCGTGATCGAGGGCTCGAAACAAGTGCCCGTGGTGGTGGATTTCTGGGCCCCCTGGTGTGGCCCCTGCAAGATGCTCAAGCCCATCCTGGAAAAGCTCGCCGCCGAATACGGCGGCAAGTTCATCCTCGCCAAGATCAACTCCGACGAGAACCAGGAACTCGCCGCCCAGTTCGGCGTGCGCGGCATCCCCAGTGTGAAGGCCATCTACAACGGCGAGATCGTCGATGAATTTTCCGGCGCCCTGCCGGAAGGCGCGGTGCGCGAGTTTCTTGACCGCATCATCCCCTCCCCCGCCGAGGAGTTGCGCGCCCGGGCTGCGGCACAACGAGCGGCCGGCGACCTGGCCGGCGCGCTGCAAACCCTGGCCGAGGCCTCCAATCTGGACATGAAGAATGAAAAGGTGCGCCTGGACGCCGCCGAGATCCTGGTTGAGATCGGCCAGATCGACGAGGCCCGCCGCCTGCTCGACAGCCTGTCGCCACTGACCCGCATGGACGCGCGCGCCAGCCAGCTCATCGCCCGGGTCAATTTCGCCAGCGCCCAGGGGGGCGACGAAGCCGCCCTGCGCGCCCGCATCGAAGCCGCGCCGGAAGACATGGACAGCCGCCTGCAACTGGCCAACCTGCTGGTGGCCCAGGGCCGTCACACGGAAGGCATGGACGAGTTGCTGACCATGATCGAACGTGACAAGAACTGGAACGAGGGCGTGGCGCGCACCACCATGCTGTCAGTGTTCAACCTGCTCGGCGCCGATCCGCGCGTGGCGCAATATCGGCGCAAGCTGGCCAGCGCACTGAACTGAGCCCGCGTAACGGAATCGCGCTTTACCCCGGCCGAATACTCCAGTAGATTCGTAGGGATTAACCGTTCCCGTTCAGCTTTTTCATCCACCCCGCAAAGGAATCCATCATGGCCGTACTCGTAGGCAAGACCGCCCCCTCATTCACTTCCGCCGCCGTCATGGGTGACAACAGCATCAACGAGAGCTTCACCCTCGCAGACCACATCCGTGGCAAGTACGCGGTGGTGTTCTTCTACCCGCTCGACTTCACCTTCGTGTGCCCCTCCGAACTGATCGCATTCGACCATCGTCTGGACGAGTTCAAGAAGCGCAACGTCGAGGTGATCGGCGTATCGATCGACTCCCACTTCACCCATCTGGCCTGGAAGAACACCCCGGTCAACAAGGGCGGCATCGGTCAGGTGCGCTACCCGCTCATCGCCGACATGAAGCACGAATACTGCAAGGCCTATGACGTCGAGGCCGACGCCGGCGTGGCGTACCGTGGCTCGTTCCTGATCGACAAGGGCGGCATCGTCCGCCATCAGGTGGTCAACGATCTGCCGCTGGGCCGCAACATCGACGAGATGCTGCGCATGGTCGATGCCCTGCAATTCACCGAAGAGCATGGCGAGGTTTGTCCCGCCGGCTGGAACAAGGGCAAGGCCGGCATGAAGGCCAACCCCGACGGCGTCGCCGAATACCTGGCCCAGCACGCCAGCGAACTCTGAGCCTTCGCCACCCCGAACCACAGGGGCCGCACGGCCCCTTTTTTCACCACAGGATTCATTCGCCGATGATGAACCCACAAAACGCAGTTGAACCACGGAGCCACAGAGAACACAGAGTAAACACAGAGGTTTGCTGCATTCTCCAGCATCACCCCTTGGGTGAGCATGGGCTGCACGGGAAAAGCCAGATTTGTTCGGGGGCCTCTGTGAACTCTGTTGCCCTGTGGTAAGGAATTTAGGATGAAACGAGTTATCAAGATCCTGGCCTGGATCACCCTGTTCGCCGGCCTGGTCCTGGGCCCCGGTTACTGGCTGCACGCGCGCTATTTCGGCGAATCCGGCCAGGATGTCCATCCACTGACCCGGCAGGGTGCGGATCGCTGGCAATCGCCCGTCATCCGCCTGAGCCCGGAGATGAATCCGGTCGGCCTGTCCTTCCGGGGCGACTGGACCGCGCCGACCCCGGCCGCGGGCGCGCCGCCCCTGCCGCCACCACGCTTCCAGGCCATCCTGCGCCAGGGCGAGCAGGCCGCCGAGCCGATGCGATTCCAGTTGCGCGACGGCGGCAAACGGGCCGGGTTCGAGGAACGCCTGCTGCTGATCCATGTACCCGAAGCGGCCGACTATCAGCTCGACATCGAGGTATTCGGCCACCCCGACTCGGTCGAGAAACTGGCCCAGCCGGCCCTGGTCGTGCGCCAGAACGTCGAGGCGGCCGACCCCCGTGTCGTCGCCGGCGGCATTCTCGCCGTCGCACTCGCCGCCCTCGTGCTGCTCATCCTGTGAACCCGAACGGCCGGCCCCTGCTTGCGCTGGTCGAATTCATCGACCATGGCGCGCTCAAGTCCGCTTATGAGCGCGCCGGCTACCGGGTGGCGGTCGAATTCACCGCGCGCAAGGCCATCGCCCGGGCGCGCAGCCTGAAACCGGCGGTGGTGGTGGCCGACTTTTACCACCAGCCGGATTTCCGCGACCGGGTCAGCAACCTCGAATCCCTGCTCGCCACCCTGCAGGGGCTGGCCGAACCTCCCCGCCTACTGGTCCTGCATGAGCCGTCCCATCAGGCCGCACTCGACAAGCTGCGGCAAAGATTCCGGATCGACGCGACGCTGGCGCGACCGGTGAATCCCCAGGCGCTCGAATCAATGCTGCGCGACTGGACCGCAGGCTAAGCACTGCCCCGGCAGAGCAACCAGGCACGCCAGTCACCATAGGCGGTGATGTCCTGCGCCCCCTGCACACCGATCGGCTCGCAGATGAAACCATTCACCACCGTGCCATCGGCGAGTTCCACCTTGCCGATGCCGAGCGGCGCCGGAATGCCGGCCACGAAGCTGCCGAAGTTGGCGACCGGCATCTCCCAGACCTCGCAGGCGATCGCGGCACCCTCGGCCTCGACCCGGACGAGGGCTGGCCGCTTGCCATCGGGCAGGGCATGGAAGCGGTAGTTCGGCGCCGTCTGCGTCGCGGCGACGCAGCGTGCGCCGCGCTCCCTCAGCTGGTAATTCAGCGGCAGGCCCAGGAGATGCGCGCCGACCACGGCCACCCGGACCTGCCCGCTTGGCAGCACCTCCAGCGATTCGGCCGCGGGCAGCGCCTGCCCGGTGGCGCCCAGTGTGCCGCCAAGGGTCTGCTGCATGCCCGACGCCAGATGCAGCAGTGGCCCATCCTGGTGCGGCGGCGCGATCAAAGTCACGCCGAAGGGCAGGCCGTCGGCCTGGAACCCGGCCGGCACTGCGGTGGCGGCGAGGTCGAGCAGGTTCATGAAGTTGGTGTAGTAACCGAGATTCGAATTCAGACGGATCGGGTCGGCTTCCATTTCAGCGATGCGATAGATCGTCCCGGCGGTCGGCGTGACCATCACGTCGATGTCATTCCAGACCGCATCGCAGACCCGCTTCATCGCGCGCAGCCTGTATAGATGCGCGAAGGTGTCGGCGGCGCTGTAGTCGCGACCGCCACCGATGATCTCGCGCACCGGCGGGAAGACCCTGTCGGCCTGCGCGTCGAAGAAATCATGGATGGCCAGGTAGCGCTCGGCGACCCAGGGGCCGCCGTAGAGCAGGCGGGCGGCATCGAGGAATGGCGCGAAATCGATTTCGACCGGCGTGCCGCCAAGCGACTGCAAGCGTTCCACCGCTTCGCCGAACAGCCTTTGCGCCTCACGATTTCCGAAGAATTCGAGGTCCTTCACCATCGGCACGCCAAATTTGAATGACGCGGCGCGGCCGAAGTCGAAGCCGTGCGGCGCGAGCGGCCGGGAGTATTCGTCCTCGGCGTCGAAACCGGCGGCCACCGCCAGCACGCGCTCGGCGTCTTCGGCCGTCAGGGCGAAGATCGACACCGCATCGAGCGAGCGGCAGGCCGGCACGACGCCGCGGGTGGAAAGCGCGCCACAGCTCGGCTTGTGCCCGATCAGGTTGTTGAAGGCCGCCGGCACCCGGCCAGAGCCGGCGGTGTCAGTGCCGAGGCTAAAACTGAACAAGCTCATCGCCACCCCGACTGCGGAGCCGGAGCTGGAGCCACCGGAAATAAAGCCTGGATCGAAGGCGTTACGGCAGGCGCCGTAGGGCGAGCGCGTGCCGTTCAGCCCTGTGGCGAACTGGTCGAGGTTGGTCTTGCCCAGCGGAATCGCGCCGGCATCGATCAGGCGCTGCACCACCGTGGCGTTTCTTTCCGGCGTGTAGGCGAATTCGGGACAGGCCGCCGTCGTCGGCACCCCGGCGAGGTCGATGTTGTCCTTGATCGCGAAGGGGATGCCGTAGAGCGGCAGTTCCGCCATGTCACGGCCTTCGAGCCGCAGCGCATAAGCACGCAACACGTCCGCGTCGAGGCGGTGGATCCAGATGCGGTGCGCGTCCTCGCCACTCATCCGGTCAATCAGGTCTTCCACCAGCGCGCGCGGGGTGAGTTTCCCCGCGCGGTACAGCGACTGGAGGGTGGCAATGTCGAGGGATAGCTTCATGGTCGTCTCACTCACTCACGATCACCAGCAGATCCTGCCCGGCGGCGACCTGCCCGCCCTCGCGACAGAACACCTTGAACACGCGGCCGTCGCACGGCGCGAGTACAGCGAACTCCATCTTCATCGACTCGACGATGACGAGCGGGTCGCCCTGCTTCACGGCGGCGCCGTCTCCCACCTCCACCTTCCACACGTTGCCGGCGACGTGGCTGGCGATGGCGCGGCCGGTCTCGGGCAGATCGAGCTCGCTGTCCGGCGCGGCTTCGGCCACGGTCAGGTCGCTGGCGTACTCGGCCTGACCACTGGCGCGCCAGCGCTCGCGCTCGGCGTCGAAGGCGTCCTGCTGTTTAACCTTGAACGCGGCGATGGCGTTGGCGTTCTGCGCGAGGAAGGCGTTGTACTCGCGCAGGCTGAACGTGGTCTCCTCGATCTTCAGCGGGTAGCGGCCGAGCGGGAAATCCTCGCGGATCTGCAACAGCTCGGCCTCGCTCACCGGGAAGAAGCGCACCTGGTCGAAGAAACGCAGCAGCCAGGGCTTGCCGTCGGTGAACTCTGCGGTCTCGCGCCAGCGGTTCCACATCTGCACCGTGCGGCCGACGAACTGGTAGCCGCCGGGGCCTTCCATGCCGTACACGCACATGTAGGCGCCGCCGATACCGACGGCGTTTTCCGGGGTCCAGGTGCGCGCCGGGTTGTACTTGGTCGTGACCAGGCGATGGCGCGGATCGACCGGCGTCGCGACCGGCGCGCCGAGATAGACGTCGCCCAGCCCCATCACCAGGTAGCTCGCGTCGAAAACGATGCGCTTCACCTCCTCGATGCTGTGGAGGCCGTTGATGCGGCGGATGAACTCGATGTTGCTCGGGCACCAGGGCGCGTCCTTGCGCACCGACTGCATGTATTTCTCGATCGCCAGTTTTGTGGCGGCGTCGTCCCACGACAGCGGCAGGTGGACGATGCGGGTCGGCACCCGCATGTCTTCGATCGCCGGAAGCTGTTGTTCCGCAGCGAGCAGAAGGTCCATCAGCTTCACCAGCGACAGCACGCGCGAGTCGTAGTGCACCTGCAGCGAACGAATGCCTGGGGTGAGGTCAAGGATGCCGGGGATCGCCTCGGCCTGAAGCTGCGTCATCAGGGCGTGCACCCGGAAGCGCAGGTTGAGGTCGAGCACCAGCGGACCGTATTCGACCAGCAGGTACTTGTCGCCGGCACGACGGTATACGACGGCGACCGGGTTGTCGGTGTCGGGGATGCGATGGAGGACAGGTTCGACGAGCGGCTCCCCCTCTCCCCCGGCCCCTCCCCCGCTCGCGGGGGAGGGTGGCAACGTCGCGATGGCAGCATCCTGTTCAGCCTCCATACGCTCCGCTTGCGCCTGCGAGATTCGCTTGAAGCGCACGGTGTCGCCGGGACGCAGTTGCCCCATCTTCCACAGTTCGGCCTGCACGATGGTCGCCGGGCAGACGAAGCCGCCCAGCGAAGGGCCGTCCGGGCCGAGGATCACCGGCATGTCGCCGGTGAAATCGACTGCGCCGATGGCATAGGCGTTGTCGTGGATGTTCGACGGGTGCAGACCTGCCTCGCCGCCGTCCTTGCGTGCCCATTCGGGACGCGGGCCGATCAGCCGCACGCCGGTGCGGCTGGAGTTGTAATGCACCTCCCAGTCGGTGGAAAAGAACATCTCGATATCGGCGTCGGTGAAGAAGTCCGGCGCGCCGTGCGGGCCGTAGAGCACGCCGATTTCCCAAGCATGGCCGTAGGCGGGGATCAGCGCAGCGGGTAGTGCCCGACCGGTTCCCGCCGCCGGCATGACATGCAGCACGTCGCCGACCCTGAGCGTCCGCCCGGCGTGACCGCCGAACTGGCCGAGGGTGAAGGTGGACTTGCTGCCGAGATAATCGGGCACGTCGAAGCCGCCGCGCACCGCGAGGTAGGCGCGACAGCCGGCGTCCTTCACCGCGCCAAGCTTGAGTACGCCGCCCGCCTGCACCGGGTGCGCGGCCCAGTTTGCGAGCGGCGTGCCGTCCAGTTCGGCGCCCATGTCGGCACCGGCCAGCGCAATCACGGCATCGCAGTTGAAGCGCAGCGTGGGGCCGGAGACCGTCATTTCGAGTGCGGCCGCCCCCTCTTCATTGCCCGCCAGCGTATTGGCCAGCCGGAACGCGAGCGCGTCCATCGGCCCCGAGGGCGGCACGCCAACATCCCAGTAGCCGGTACGGCCCGGCCAGTCCTGGATGCTCGACTGCACGCCCGGCTCGATGACGTCGAGTGTCGCCGGGTGGTAGTGGAAGGCGTTGAGGTAACGTGTGGTCTGGCGCCCTTCCATGAACACCTTGTCACGCACGATCTGGCCGAGATAGCCGAGGTTGGTCTCGATGCCGGCGACACGGGTCTGCGCCAGCGCCTGCTGCATCTTCGCCAGAGCCTCCGCACGGTCGCGCCCCTTGACGATGAGCTTGGCGACCATCGGATCGTAGAACGGCGGCACCTCGCTGCCGCGCTCGACCCAGGTCTCGATGCGCACCTCAGGCGGAAAAACGACCTCGGTCAGCACGCCGGAGGACGGCTGGAAGTCCTTGCCCGGGTCTTCCGCGTAGAGCCGCACCTGCATCGACGCGCCCTGTAATTCAGTTTTGAAGCCGGCGAGATCGAGTTCGCCCGCGGCCTCCTTCACCATCCATTCGACCAGATCAACGCCTGAAACCTCCTCGGTCACGCCATGCTCGACCTGCAGGCGTGTGTTCACCTCAAGGAAGTAGAACGCGTCGCTCGCCGTGTCGTAGACGAACTCGACCGTGCCCGCCGAGCGGTAGCCGACCGCTTCGCCGAGCCGCACCGCTGTGGCAAGCAGGCGTTCGCGCTGATCTTCGGTCAGGCCCGGTGCCGGCGTCTCCTCGATCACCTTCTGGTTGCGCCGCTGCACCGAACAGTCGCGCTCGCCAAGCGCCACGACGTTCCCCTTGCCGTCGCCGAAGAGCTGCACCTCGATGTGGCGCGCATGCTCGACGTATTTCTCCAGGAAGATGCCGGCCTCCTTGAAGTTGGCACGCGCCAGGCGCTCGACCGACTCGTAGGCCTCCTTCAGCGCGTCTGCGCTCCAGATCAGGCGCATGCCGATGCCGCCGCCGCCGGCGGTGCTCTTCAGCATCACCGGGTAGCCGATGCGCGCGGCCTCGGCCTGCGCGTGGCCCACATCCGAGAGCAAGCCGGAGCCGGGCAGGAGCGGCACATCGTTCTGTTCGGCCAGTTCGCGCGCGGTGTGCTTGAGGCCGAAGGCGCGCATCTGCGCCGGGCTCGGGCCGATGAAAATGACACTGGCAGCGGCGCAGGCTTCGGCGAAGCCGGGGTTCTCGGAGAGGAAACCGTAGCCGGGGTGGATCGCCTGCGCGCCGGTGGCCTTCGCCACTTCGAGGATTTTTTCGGCGCGCAGGTAGCTCTGCGCTGCCGGCGCGGGGCCGATCTCGACTGCCTCGTCGGCGAGCCGCACGTGCAGGCTGTGGCGGTCCGCCTCTGAGTACACCGCGACCGACTTCACGCCCATGCGGCGCAGGGTGCGGATGATGCGGCAGGCGATGGCGCCGCGGTTGGCGATCAGGACCTTGTCGAACATGTTCACTTCCGGCGGGTCGTCCCGCATGCAGTCTTGAGCGGCGGGCCGTCCCGCCGCGTCACTTCGAGCCCCTCGCCCTCCGGGAGAGTGGTTGGGGTGAGGGCTGTTTCCTGGGCTATCTGCCCGTCCTTCCCTCTCCCCTGCCCATCCCCAAGGGGTTCAGTTTTGCTCCCAGATCAACACCCGGATCGGCGTCGGGTTGTAGGCGTTGCAGGGGTTGTTGAGCTGCGGGCAGTTGGAGATCAGGCACAGCACATCCATCTCGGCGCGCATCTCGACGTACTTCCCGGGTGCCGACACGCCGTCGGCGAATTCGAGCCCGCCCTGCGGTGTCACCGGCACGTTCATGAAGAAGTTGATGTTGCTGGTGATGTCGCGCTTGGAAAGTTGCGCCCCCGGCCCGGCCCCCCGGCCGCCCCCCGAGGGGGCCAATGCCCCGCCATCGTAATGCGCCAGCGCGAGCAGGAAGCTGTCGCGGCAGGAATGCATCGGCCGCTTGTCGAGCGCGTAGCGCACGGTGTTGCTCTCGCACGAACAGGCGCCACCGAGGGTGTCGTGGCGGCCGCAGGTGTCTGCGGTGATGGTCAGCATCACGTTGCCTTCGCTCGACATCAACTGCGTGCCAGTGGTGAGGTAGAGCGCGCCCTGCGCGCGCACGGTGTCGACGGCGCTGTAGCGTTCCTCAGGGTTGTGAGCGTTGTAGAACAGCGTGTCGACCGCCTGATTGCCCTCCAGATCCAGGATGCGGAAGACCTGGCCTTTCCTGATTTCGTGCAGCCAGGGGTCGCCGGCATTGACCACGGCGTCGACCACGGCATTTTTCGGGTCGAGGGGGCTTTCGACGAGGTTGAAGGTGCTCATGGTCTGGCCTCAGCGATAAAGAATCTCGGTTTGATGGAAACCGCGCTGGTTTTCCGGGCAGTGGTTGCGGCAGACGTCGTCGGCCGCCGGCGCGCCGGCCTTCCAGGCGGTCAGCATGACGTCGCCCGGCGCATAGTCGGGACGCGGGTCAAGCGGGTGCGGCGCGGTCGAGAGCACGACCAGCACGTTCATCTCGAAACGGAGATCCACATACGCGCCCGGACGCGAGTTCGTTGCATCGAAGTGCAACACCCCGGCATCGTCGGCGACGACCTTGCTGAAGAAGTTCACGTTCGGGACGAGGTCGCGCTTCCCGAGCCCCCACTTGCCGAGCTCGATGAGCAGGCCGTCGCGGCCGTTGCGGTACATCCCATTGCGGTGGGTCTGGTAGCTCGCTTCGCCGTACTTCGCTTTCACCAGTTCGGCGTTGCCGGTACCGCACACGGTGTCGTGCCAGCCGCAGCTGTCATGGATGATCGAGCACAGCACGTGGCCCATGTCGGAATAGAGGACATGGCCCCGGGTCAGATGCGCGGTGTGCTGCGCCTTCAGGGTGTCGGGCATGTTGTAGCGTTCGAGCTTTTCCTCGGCGTTGTAGAACAGCGCCGAGACGTTGGCGCGGCCACCGGCCTTGCCACCCAGATCGGTGAGCCGGAGCGCGTTGCCGCGGCGCAGCACACCGGACCAGTGGCAGCCCCCGGGCAGACGCTCTTCCCACAGGAACATGTCGGGCGGGATGGGGTTGAGGTGTTGAGCCATAAGCCCTCCTTGTCTGGATCGGTCAGGCTTCGGCCTGAATCCGGTTGAGTTGATCGAGCATGTCCCGATCGGTCTTCATGCCCGAAGTCTCGCGGATGCGACCGAGAATCTCTTTCTTCAGGCGCAGGAATTCCGGTGTGTGCTTCATGTCCTGTTCACGCTCGGCCGGCAGGGGCACTTCATAGAGGGTGTCGATGCGACCCGGTCGGGGTGCCATCAGCACGACGCGATCGGCGAGATAGATTGCCTCCTCGACATCGTGGGTAACGAAAGCGATGGTGGCCTTTTCCAGCCGGTGCACATGCCGGATGAGGTCATGCATGACCTCGCGGGTCTGCGCGTCGAGCGCCCCGAAGGGCTCGTCCATGAGCAGCACCTTCGGCCGACCCATCAGGGCGCGGGCGATGGCGACACGCTGCTGCATGCCGCCGGAAAGCTGGTTGGGCCAGGCATTCGCCGCGGCGGTCAGCCCCATTAGCGCGAGCAGCGCATCGGCGCGACCGGAGGCCGCCTCGACGTCAGTCTCGGCAAGGTCCTCCCGGCCATGCCTGAGACGGCGACTGAACTTGATGTTCTCGGTCACCGTGAGCCAGGGATACAGGCTGTAGTGCTGGAACACCATGGCCCGGTCGGCGCCCGGGCCGGCGATCGGCCGGCCATCGACCAGCACCTCCCCGGCGGTGTGGTATTCCAGCCCGGCGAGGATGCGCAGCAGCGTCGACTTGCCGCAGCCGGAAGCGCCGACGAAGGTGACAAACTCATTATCGGCGATGTCGAGATTGACGCCCTTGAGGGCCTCGACATGGCGCCCGTCCTCGCCAAACACCTTGCCGACGTGCTGGATCGAAATCTTGGCCGGCATGATCCTCACCTCGAATAAAGCCAGGGAAAGGCCTTGCGGTGGGCAAGGCGGAACAATTGATCCATGATGAGACCGATCAGGCCGATGAGCAGGATGCCGACGAAGATCTTGTCAGTCTGCAGGAAGCGCTGCGCCTTGAGGATCGAATAGCCGAGGCCGGAATTGGCGGCCACCAGTTCCGCCACCACCAGATAGGTCCAGGCCCAGCCCATGGTCACGCGCAGGGTGTCGAGCAAGGCCGGCTTGGCCGACTGAAAGATCACCAGCTTGACGGTCTCGCCCGTGTCAGCGCCCAGGGTCTGCGCCGCCTCGATCTGCGCCAGCGGCACCCGGCGCACGTCTTCCGCCATCATCAGCACCATCTGGAAGAACGTGCCGATGAATATGATGGCGATCTTCGACGACTCGTCGATGCCCACCCACAGCATCACCAGTGGAATGAAGGCCACCGCCGGCATGTAGCGGATGAAATCGGTGAGCGGCTCCAGCAGCGCCTGCACCGGGCGAAAGGTGCCGATCATCAGCGCCAGCGGCAAGGCAATCACCGCCGAGAGCATGAACCCCATGCCGACGCGATACACGCTGATCCAGATGTCGGCGAGCAGATCATCCTCGACATACCAGGTGACGAGCCGGGCCAGCACATCGCCCGGCCCCGGCATGAACACCCTGTCGATCCCCGCCCAGGCCGACACCCCCCACCACACCGCGAGCGGAATGAGCAGCCCGAGCGCGGCCAGCGACCAGTACTGCCGGCGCGACAGCGGACCGCGGATCGTCCACGGGCCAGGCCGGCGCGACCGGGGGTGTGAGCGGTATGCCATGGTCATCTTCCGGGCTCGATCACTTCAGACCGGCAACTTCGCGCACCAAAGACGCATCGAGCGCACGGGCGAACTCGACCTTGCCTTCCATCAGCTTGTTGTCAACGAGGAAGCGGGCGATGACCGGCGCCACGCCGAGCAGTGAAGTCGGATCGCTGGCAGGGCCAAATGCCGCCAGATTGGCCTTCTGGTCAAAGAACCGGGTGCCGGGCAGGAACACCTGATACGCCTTGGCGTCGAGGCCCACCACCTTGGCCATGATGCGGGTGGCCTCGGCCGGGTTCTCGCGGATGAAGCGTTCCACGTCATACCAGGCCCGAACCATGCCGACAAAGTCCTTGCGCTTGGCGCGCAGGGACTTTTCCTGCGCCACCAGGAGGTCCGGGATGAGTCCGGGCACATCCTTGGAGGTGAACAGCGGCCGGCCCTTGCCGCTGGCCTGGATCTGGTTCACCCAGGGGTTCCAGACCACCGCGGCATCCACCCGCCCGGCCATGAACGCCGCAGCCGCGTCGCCGGCGGCAAGGTTCACCACCTGCACGTCCTTGAGGCTCATGCCGTTCTTGTCGAGTGCCAGGGTCAGCAGGAAGTGCGAGATGCTGAATTCCTCCAGGGCGATCTTCTTGCCCTTGAGATCCTTGAACGAGCGGATCTTCGGACCGACCATGAGCGCATCGTTGCCCGCCGAATTGTCATTGACCAGGATGACCTTGAGCGGCAACCCCTTCGCCAGCGGCGCCATGGTGTCACTCCAGGTCTGCGAATTGGCGTCGAGCTGGCCGGCGGACAGTGCGGAGATGGAATCGGTGTAGTTTGCGAACCAGACCAGCTTGACGTTGGCGCCGTGCTTCTTGAAGAAACCCTTCTGCTCGGCGACGTACCAGGCCACCCAGCCCGGCCAGTCGGAAACACCGACCCGGACTTCGGCCCGAACTTGAAGCGGCTGGAGAAAGGCGGCCAGCCCCGCCAGGATCAACAACAGGGCGGCAAACGAGCCGCGGAGACCAGATTGGGTGCACATGACGAGACTCCTGTCGGGTTCAAAAGGGCGAGAGGGCGGCGATTCCGCACATCTCCCGGGCTTTTGTCCCGCCGTGGAGCCCCGCCAGGGCGGAGCCGGCCAGCTCTCGGACCAGTCATTCCCGCCCAGCGGGAACCGGAACCCTAGCCAACCTGAAGGCACGATCCGCGCGCCTCTCACGCTTCCTTCAGCAGGATGCATGCCACACCGGACGAATTCCTGTTTTTTCATTCGACATCAGCACCTTGCCACTCAAAAAGGGCCTGCGCCGGGCGTGCAACGGGCGCGGAATGCACCGGAATGAGTCAGCCCGGGCACTTCACGCACCAAAATGCATCACGCGTGCGGCATCGCCACCGACATACCCTCACCCCGCCCGATCGGGTACATTTAGGCGTTTCGCGGCACCCGCCCGCGCCGACAGGAAGACTGCTCCAATGACCGACCCATCCTCCAGCCCCGTCACCGCCAAGGCCTGGTCCGGCCGCTTCGACGAACCGGTTTCCGAACTGGTCAAGCGCTTCACCGCCTCGGTGCCGTTCGACCGCCGTCTCGCCCGGCACGACATCCGCGGCTCGCTCGCCCACGCCCGCATGCTCGCCCGCCAGGGCATCCTCAGCGCTGCCGATCTCGCCGCGATCGAGGGTGGCCTGGCCCAAGTGCTGGGCGAAATCGAAAGCGGTTCGTTCGCCTGGAACCTGGACGACGAGGACGTTCACCTCAATATCGAGAAACGCCTCACCGCGCTGGTCGGTGACGCCGGCAAGCGCCTGCATACCGGCCGCTCGCGCAACGACCAGGTCGCCACCGACATCCGCCTCTGGCTGCGTGACGCGATCGACCGCATCGTCGGCCTGATCGGCGATTTCCAGCGCGCATTGCTCGATCTCGCGGAGCGCCACGCCGACACCGCGATGCCCGGGTTCACCCATCTCCAGGTGGCCCAGCCGGTCACCTTCGGCCACCACATGCTGGCCTATGTCGAGATGACGAACCGCGACCGCGAGCGCCTGCTCGACTGCCGCCGCCGCGTCAACCGCCTGCCCCTGGGCGCGGCGGCCCTGGCCGGCACCAGCTACCCCATCGACCGCGCCTCGGTGGCGCGCGAACTCGGCTTCGAGGCGATCTGCGCCAACTCGCTCGACGCGGTCTCGGATCGCGACTTCGCCATCGAATTCACCGCCGCATGCGCGCTGTTGATGACCCACCTGTCGCGCCTGTCGGAGGAATTGATCCTGTGGATGAGCCCGCGTTTCGGCTTCATCGACCTGCCCGACCGGTTCTGCACCGGCTCCTCGATCATGCCGCAGAAAAAGAACCCGGACGTGCCCGAACTGGTGCGCGGCAAGACCGGCCGGGTGAACGGCCACCTCGTCGCCCTGCTCACCCTGATGAAGGCCCAGCCGCTGGCCTACAACAAGGACAACCAGGAAGACAAGGAACCGCTGTTCGACACCGTCGACACCGTGGTCGACAGCCTGCGCGTGTATGCCGACATGCTCGCCGGCCTGGCGGTGCGGGAAAACGGCGTGCGCGCCGAAAACATGCGCACTGCACTCGGCGAGGGCTTCGCCACCGCCACCGATCTGGCCGACTACCTGGTCAAGAAGGGGCTGCCCTTCCGCGACGCGCACGAGGCCGTGGCGCGCGCAGTGCGCGCCGCCGAGCGCCAGGGCTGCGATCTCGCCGACCTGCCCATCGAGGAACTGCGCGCATTCTCCGCCCTGATCGAGCCGGACGTGTACGGCGTGCTCACCCTCGAAGGCTCGCTCGCCAGCCGCGACCACCCCGGCGGCACCGCCCCGGCCCAGGTGCGCGCCGCCATCGCCGCCGCCCGCGCGGCACTCGACGCTACACCCGACCCTGAGCCTGCCCGGCGCGGATGAAGAACTCGCGGTTACCGTCACCGCCGGTGATCGGACTGTCGAAATAATCCAGCACGACAAGACCCGCCGCGGTCGCCGCGGCGCGAATCCGCGCTTCGACGGCTGGATACAGGTTCGCGTCACGGACGATGCCCCCCTTGCCCAGATGCGCGGGTCCCACCTCGAACTGCGGTTTGACCAGGGCAAGCAACTCGCCCGTTCCCGCCAGCAGGGGCGGAAACACCGGCATGACGAGGCCGAGCGAGATGAACGACAGATCGGCGACGATGAGATCGAAACCAGAGGCCGGCCAGTGTTCCCCAAGGTCGGCCGGACACAGATGCCGGGCATGCAACCCTTCCAGACCGACGAGGCGCGCCTCCTCACGCAAGGATGGATGCAGCTGGCCATGCCCCACATCCACCCCCACCACCCGCGCCGCGCCGGCCTGGAGCAGGCAATCGCTGAAGCCACCGGTGCTCTGGCCCATGTCGAGACAGGTCTTGCCCGCCACATCGAGGCCGCACCTCTCGATCGCCCCGGCGAGTTTCAGCCCGCCACGCGATACATAGCGATCCGCCGCGTCCGGCCGCAACACGATCTCGGCATTTTCAGCCAGGTCCTGGGCCGGAGCACGCACCGGCAACCACGCCCCTGCACGCGCCACGCTCACCCGCCCCGCCTCGATGGCACGCCGGGCGGCGGTACGGGACGGCATCAGGCCGCGCGCGACGAGGAGCTGGTCGGCACGCATGGTGGTCTGGATTTGCGGGCGCGGCGCGAAAAACCCGTCACACTGGCGAACGCCGGTGTCCAGGTTTTTGACTTCCCGGGACTCCGGCATCGGCCGGAATAGCCTGACCCGAACTCGATCCGGGGACGAATCCGGGGAGTTTCGAAAGATCGGGGAATCAGTCTGGATGGATTTTGCATATACGGACTACGGCTCTTGGTGAAATCGAGTCGGTAACGCTGTTCACGCGGCCTGCCGCCGGAAAACCCGCAGGCGCTTGCATTCCGGGTTCCTTCCCCTGCGGGGGAGGGGAATTTCATTACCGGCGACGGCTATGGCCGGACTGGCCCTGCGGACATCAGCCACTGCTGCCAGTGACCCACTCGATTTCATATAGAGCCCGGACTACCGAGCAACGAAATCGCCCCGGAACGAATTCTGCCGGGCGCGCCGCAACATGTACACTCGCATGCCCACGCCAGCCCCCCTCCCCGCCCGAAGCCTTCCAGAACCCGACCCGGAAGACCGCCCCATGAACCTGATCTACATCCTCGACCTGTGCGCGGTCTCGGTATGCGCAATCACCGCCACCCTGGAAGCCCGGCGCAGCCAGCTCGACCTGTTCGGTGTCGCGGTGGTGGCGGTGATCGCCGGGATCGGCGGCGGCACGGTGCGCGACCTCCTGCTCGGCCGCCTGCCGGTGTACTGGGTCCATGACGCGAGCTATGTGGTGGTCGGTCTTTTGGCCAGCTCGGCGACATTCTTCATCGCCCGCCGGCGTGACGTCCCACCCAACCTGTTCCTCATCCCGGACGCGATCGGGCTCGCCCTGTTCACCGTGATCGGCACCAGCATCGCCCTGTCCCTGCATGCGCCCTGGCTGATCGCCGCCCTGATGGGCGTCATCACCGCCGTGTTCGGCGGCGTGATCCGCGACATCCTGTGCAACGAGGTCCCCCTCATCTTCCGCACCGACATCTATGCCACGGCCGCCCTGGCCGGCGCCCTGATGCTGATCGGCCTCGACGCACTGGCCCTGCCGCACGACGCCGCCGTGCTGGCCTCGATGCTGCTCACATTCGCCATCCGGCTCGCGGCACTCCGCTGGCACATCCAGTTGCCCCGGCTCGACAAGCCCGACCGTCCGTCGTGAAAGAACAGTTGTACCGAAAGCACGGCGCTGCCTGTGATTGCGGGCAAGACCCGTTCAGACATAGCCGGCTTCGCCGGGGGTGTAGAAGGTGGCGGGGTCGGCCTCGTCCAGGGGCGCGCCGCTGGCGAGGCGGGCGACCAGGTCGGGGTGGGCGATGAAGGGCCGGCCGAACGCGACCAGGTCGCCACGGCCGGCGTCCAGGTCGGCGTTGGCGCGGGCGGCGTCATAGCCACCGGACAGGATGTAGCGGCCATGAAATGCGGCGCGCAGGCGGGCTTTCAGGGCCGGGCTGACCTCGGGCGCGCCCATCGAACTGTGATCGACCACATGCAGGTACACGAGGCCGAGCCGGTTCAATTCCTCGACCAGGGCGAGATAGAGTGCGTCCATGTCAGGGTCGGGTGCCATGCCGTTGAATATCCCGTAGGGTGAGATGCGCATGCCGACGCGTGTTGCACCGATCGCTGCGACCGTGGCGCGGGCCACCTCGACGGCGAAGCGAAGCCGGTTTTCCAGGCTGCCGCCCCAGCGGTCCGGACGCTGGTTGCTGGCGGTGTTGAGGAACTGGTCGATCAGGTAGCCGTTGGCGGCATGCAGCTCGACGCCGTCGAAGCCGGCGGCGATGGCCCGTTCGGCCCCGGCAGCGAATTGAGCGATTGCGGCTTCGATGTCGGTCTCGGTCATCGCTTCGGGGTGCGGATGCGCTTGCATGCCGGCGCTGTCGGTCCAGATCTCTCCGGGGGCCGCCAGCGGCGAGGGGGCCAGCAAGCGGGCTCCGGCCGGCAGGTTGGCGGGGTGTCCGACCCGGCCGGTGTGCATCAGCTGCACGAAGATGCGCCCATTGGCGGCATGCACGGCATCGGTCACGCTTTTCCAGGCCGCCACCTGGGCCGCGTCGATCAAGCCGGGAATGCGGGCATAGCCGAGACCGTCGCTGGCCGGGGCGGTGCCTTCGGTGATCAACAGACCGGCTTCGGCGCGTGCGGCATAGTGTCGGGCCATGAGCGGGTTGGCCCGGTTGCCGACGGCACGGCAGCGGGTCATCGGCGCCATGACGATGCGGTTCTTCAAGCTCAGTTCGCCAAGCTGGACGGGGGTGAACAGGGTTGGGTTCATGTCGTTCTCCTTGCGGGTTGAATGGGATCCAGCGGGGTTCAGGCCAGGCGACCTTGACGGAAGTCCTCGATGGCCTGATGGATCTCGGCCTGGGTGTTCATCACGAACGGGCCATACTGGACGATGGGCTCGCCGAGTGGGCGGCCCGCCACCAGGATGAAGCGGGCCGCCGCCTTGGCCTCGACCGCCACGCCGTCGGCCTTGGCAGCGTTTTCGAGGATCGCCATGCGCCCGGCCGGCACGGCCTCGCCCACCACCGACAGCTCGCCCTCGTATACATACAGGAATGCATTGTGGTCGGCCGGAAGTTCGGTAGCGAACGGTACGCCGGCGGGCAGGTGGACATCGAGATAGACCGGCTCGGTGACCGGTCGCGACACCGCTCCGGCCACCCCGGCGCTGACTCCGGCGATCACCCGCACCCGTGCTCCGGCTGCGGTGGTGTACTCGGGGATCTCTGCGCTGGCGAAGTCGCGGTAGGCGGGTGCGCTCCACTTGTCGCGCGCGGGCAGGTTGAGCCAGAGCTGGAAACCGGCCATGCGGCCGTCGCGCTGCTCCGGGATCTCGGAATGGATGACCCCGCGTCCGGCGATCATCCATTGCACCCCGCCGCTCTCCAGCAGGCCCTCGTGGCCGGCGCTGTCGCGATGTCGCATGCGTCCGGCCAGCATGTAGGTGATGGTCTCGAAACCGCGATGAGGATGGTCGGGAAAACCGGCGATGTAGTCGTCCGGATCGTCGCTGCCGAATGCGTCGAGCATCAGGAACGGGTCGAGCCGATGATGCTGGCGGCCGGTCAGCACCCGGGTCAGGCGCACCCCGGCGCCATCCGAGGTGAGTGCTCCGGTGAGCTGTTCTTCGACCCGGCGCGGGTATTGTAGGGTGGGTGTGGTGACTGAATTCATGATCCGTGCCTCGAATGAAGTGGCGTGGGGTGAGACGTAGCGGGGAGCGGGGCACAAAGTCCACGCACCCCGGTCGCCCTGTACGTTCGTGTGGAAGCAGAATACGGGTTGACGGAGAATGGATAAACTCCGATTCGATCACCACACTGTCCCGAAAATGGAACAATTGCAGGCCTCCGCAGACGACCTCCTGTTGTTCAGCGTAATTGCCGACCAGGGCAGCCTGATCGCCGCCGCTGAACGCCTGGGCATGCCCAAGGCCACCGTATCACGCCGGCTCGCCGGGCTGGAAGCGCGCCTGGGCCAGCGTCTGCTGATCCGCACCACCCGCCGCCTGGCCCTGACCGAGTTCGGCCAGGGGTTCCTGGAACATTGTCGCCGGGTGGCCGAGGAGGTGGCTGCCGCCGAGGATTTCCTGCGCAGTCAGACGGCTCGCCCCCAGGGCCGTTTGCGGGTTTCGATGCCGGGGGATTTCGCCCGTCATCATCTGTCGCGCGCCATCGCCACATTCGTCGAACAGCATGCCGGCATCGAGCTCGAACTGGACCTGAGCACACGCCGGGTCGACCTGATCGGCGAGCGATTCGACCTCGCCATCCGCATGGGCCGCCTGGACGACGATGCCACCCTGGTGGCGCGCAAGCTCGACGAGTTGAGCCTCGGGCTCTATGCCAGCCCGATCTACCTGGCAAGCCATCCGGCCCCGCTGCACCCGGATGGCTTGTTCGAGCATCAGGCGGTGCGCCAGGCCACGGCCAGCAGCATGCCCCAGGCCTGGCGGCTCAGCCGGGAACGGGCAAGCTGGGAAGCGGTGCCGCCGGGGCGGCTGACCGTGAACGCGCCGGACATGGTGCAGCAACTGCTGCTCGACGGCGCCGGCATTGGCGTGCTGCCCGCCCTGTTCGCCGCGCCTGATGTCGAGGCGGGGCGTCTGCGCCGCCTGTTGCCGGACTGGCAACTGCCGGGCGTGCCGGCCTGGGCGGTGATGCCGACCCGGCGCTACCTGCCTGCCAAAACCCGGGCCTTCATCGAACACATCGCCGCGGCCCTGCGCACACCTTCGCCGTGACGCCGGAACCTCAGGCGCGCGAGGTGCGCACCCCGCCCGCCCACCAGATGCGGCATGCGCCCTCGTCGGAAACCATGCAGGGGCCGACCGGGTTGCGGGGCGTGCAGGCCGAACCATACAGTCTGCACTGATCGGGGTAGATCCGGCCCAGCACCACCCGTGCGCAGTCGCAGCCGGGCGGCATCTCGCCGGCGCGGCGGCGGGCGGGGTCGGAGTGATCGGGAAAGCGGCGCCGGGCATCGTAGCCAGCATATTCCTGGCGCAATGCAAAACCGGAACGGGGAATGATGCCGATGCCGCGCCAGTTTGCATCGACCACATCGAGTGTGGCGGCGAGCAGGCGGCGGGCGCCCGGGTTGCCTCCGGGCTGGGCGACGCTGGGATAGGCATTGTCGAGCGAGCGCCGGCCACTGGCGAGCTGGTCCAGCACGGAGTGGAATGCGGCGAGCAGCGACTCGGCGCTGAAGCCGGCCACTGCGGCGGGAATGCCGTGCCGCTCGACCACGAAGCGCCACTCTTCGGGCCCCATCACGGCTGAAACGTGGCCGGGCGCGACCAGTGCGTCGAAGCCCGCCTCGCCGCTGTCCAGCAACATCGCCACGGCCGGCCAGGTGAGGCGGCCGGAGAGCAGGATCGACAGGTTGTCCGGGATGCCCTCGGCCAGCAGGGCGGCAACGGGAGCGATGGTGGTCTCGAAACCGGCGGCGAAGAACACCACCTCCCGGTCCGGGTTTTCCAGGGCCACACGGCGGGCGTCGAGCGGGCTGGCGATGGGACGCACATCGGCCCCGGCAGCGCGTGCTTCGTTGAGGCTGCGCACCGCGCCGCGCGGCACGTTGACCGGGACGCGCAGCATGTCGCCAAACGCGACCACGATGACGCGATCCTGGAGCGCGAGCTGGATGGCCTGGTAGATGTCCTCCTCGGGACAGACGCATACCGGGCAGCCCGGCCCCGGAATCAGCTCCACCCCGGCCGGCAGGGCTCCGCGCAGGCCGGACTGGGTGATGGCACGCTCATGCCCGCCACATACGTTGAGGATGCGCACCGGGCGATCGAGCCGGATCGCCCGGAGGCTTTCAAGCCGGGCGTGGGCATCGCCGTTCATCCCTTGGTGCGGTGCGGGCAATCCGCCTTCACGCAGTCGGCGTAGAGATAAAGCGAATGTTCCTGGATCCGGAAGCCGCGCTCGGCCGCCACCTTGCGCTGGCGGCGTTCGATCTCCGGATCGATGAATTCCTCCACCCGGCCGCACTGGATGCAGATCAGATGGTCGTGGTGCTCGCCGCGGTTGAGCTCGAACACCGCCTTGTCGTCATCGAAACGGTGCCGCATCAGCAGGCCGGCCTGCTCGAACTGCATCAGCACGCGGTACACGGTGGCCAGGCCGA
>CAZOZD010000006.1:12401-26573 GCA_964584195.1 uncultured Burkholderiales bacterium | reverse complement strand
GTCTGCGCCGGCTTCGACCGCCTTCAGATGTACCATCGCCGACAGGCCGGCGGTGGCATGACTGTGGGTATTGACCGGCAGGCCGGTGGCGGCCTTGATGGCCTTGACCAGCTCGAACGCGGTGTAAGGAGTGAGCAGGCCGGCCATGTCCTTGATGGCGATCGAGTCGACCCCCATTGCCGCGAGTTCGCGCGCCATGGCAACGAAATATTCGAGGCTGTGCACCGGACTGACGGTGTAGGAGAGGGTGCCCTGTGCGTGCTTGCCGGATTTTTTCACCGCTTCGAGCGCCACCCGCATGTTGCGCAGGTCGTTCATGGCGTCGAATACGCGGAACACGTCCACGCCGTTGTCGGCGGCCTTTTGCACGAATGCACGCACCACGTCGTCGGCATAATGGCGATAGCCGAGCAGATTCTGGCCGCGCAGCAGCATGTTGATGCGGGTGTTGGGCAGGGCGCGGCGCAACTTTTTCAGGCGTTCCCAGGGGTCTTCCTTGAGGAAGCGCACGCAGGCGTCGAACGTAGCACCACCCCAGGCCTCCAGCGACCAGAATCCGGCCTGGTCGAGTTTTGGACAGATGGGCAGCATGTCCTCGGTACGCAGCCGGGTGGCGATGAGGGATTGGTGTCCATCGCGCAGGACGAGGTCTGTGACGTGTACTTTTGCCATGAAATTCGCTCTCGGTTACATGCCGAAGTGTGCGGCCAAGGCGGCGGAGATGGCCGCCGCGGTGAGTTCGGGCGGGCGACGCAGCGCGTAGCGGGTCAGTTCCGGGTGGGACTCGACGAAGCCGGTGTTGAAGCGCCCGGTGCGGAATTCGGGGTTTTTCAGGATTTCCTTGTAATAGGGCAGGGTGGTCTTGACACCGTAGACCACCATGTCGTCTAGCGCGCGCAGGCCACGTTCGACGGTGCCCTCCCAGGTGCGGTTCCAGGCGATCAGCTTGGCGCACATGGAATCGTAATAGGGCGGGATGACGTAGCCGCTGTACATGGCGGCGTCGATGCGCACCCCGGGACCGCCTGGGGCGTAATAGCGGGTGATGCGGCCGAAACTGGGCAGGAAGCCGTTCTGGGGGTCCTCGGCATTGATGCGGAATTCGATGGCGAAGCCGTTGTGGCTGACGTCCTCCTGACGGTACTGGAGAGGCAGTCCGTCGGCGACGCGGATCTGCTCCTGAACGATGTCGATGCCGGTGATCTGCTCGGTGATGCAGTGCTCGACCTGGAGACGGGTGTTCATCTCCATGAAGTAGAACTGGTTGTCCGAATCGAGCAGGAATTCGACCGTGCCGGCATTGACGTAGCCCACCGCGCGGGCGGCGCGCACGCCGAGCTTGCCGATGTATTCGCGCTGGGCCTCGCTGAGCTGGGGGGAGGGCGCGATCTCGATCAGTTTCTGGTTGCGACGCTGGATGGAACAGTCGCGTTCATACAGGTGGATGACGTTGCCATGAGTGTCGCCGAGGACCTGCACCTCGATGTGCCTGGGGTTGACCACGCACTTCTCGATGAATACCTCCGGCTTGCCGAATGCCTTGCTGGCCTCGGAAACCACACGTTCGTAATTCCGGAGCAGTTCGTCCTCGGAGTCGCAACGGCGTATGCCGCGGCCGCCACCGCCATTGGTGGCCTTGAGCATGACCGGATAGCCGATCCCGGTGGCCAGGGCGCGTGCCTCTTCGACGCTTTCCAGGTTGTGGTCCGAGCCGGGAACCACCGGGATGCCCGCCTTGATCATGGCCTGGCGGGCCTGGATCTTGTCGCCCATCTGGCGGATCACCTTGGGGGATGGGCCGATGAACTTGATTCCGCGCCGGCCGCACACTTCCGCCAGCATCGGGTTCTCGGACAGGAAACCGTAGCCGGGGTGGAGCGCGTCGCAACCGCAGGCCACCGCCAGGTTGACGATGATGTGTGCGTTCAGATAGCCGAGCACCGGGTCGGAGCCGATGTTGTAGGCCTCGTCCGCCTTCTTGACATGAAGTGCATGGCGATCGGCGTCGGTATAGATCGCCACCGAGCGGATACCCAGCTCCTTGCAGGCGCGAATGATGCGGACGGCGATTTCGCCCCGGTTGGCAATCAGGATCTTCTTGATCACGTCGAGGATTGTTCTTTGACAAGTCGAGCCCCCAAGCATATCATTGATGGCTTATGTCTGCAGCTGTCGAGATCGATCCACTGCGCTTCGCGCGTGCCGGCGAGCGCCTCGATGGCGAGTGCGCCGTGGCCGCTCTGGAGCGGCTTTCCGACCTGCTCGCCAGCGACCGGGGCGGGGTCCGTTATCGCCTGAGCGGTGCCGTCGAGTCCGGCCGGCCGACCCTGGTGGTGCGGGTGGAAGCCGAGCTCGACATGGTCTGCCAGCGTTGCCTCGGCGCGTGTGCGTTGCGTGTGGAGAGTGAAAGTCGTCTGCCGCTGGCGCGCGACGAGGACGAGATGCGGCGCTGGGAACGTGAGGATCCCATGCTCGACGTGGTGCTGGCCGAACCGGTGCTGGACGTGCTGGTCCTGGTCGAGGACGAGCTGTTGCTGGGCTTGCCGCTGGCGCCACGGCATGCCGATGGCGAATGCGGACCGCTGCCGAACTGACTGATTGCGAAACCAACCGATTTCGATCCGCCGATCGATACATCAAGGAGTATGACAACATGGCCGTTCAACAGAACAAGAAATCGCCCTCCAAGCGTGGCATGCACCGTGCCCACGATTTCCTGACCAACCCGCCCACCGCAGTGGAGCCCACCACCGGCGAGATGCATCTGCGTCACCACATCAGCCCGAGTGGCTACTACCGTGGCCGCAAGGTGGTCAGCGGCAAGGACGACAACGCCTGAGCATTGCGCTGACCGCGCCCTCCGCCGCCGGAGGGCCTGGCCATCATGCGTGAAGTCACCATCGCCATCGACGCCATGGGCGGCGACCATGGTCCCCATGTCACCGTCAAGGCGGCGTTGAACGTCGTCGAGCGTGTCGAGGGGGTCAACATCGTCCTGGTCGGCCTCCAGGATGCCATCGAGGCCGAGCTGCGCGTGCACCATGCCGCGCCGGGGCCGCGCCTGCGCATCCACCCCGCCACCGAGGTGGTGACCATGGATGATCCGCCGGCGCAGGCGCTGCGCGCCAAGAAGGACTCGTCGATGCGTGTCACTGCCGAGCTGGTCAAGCGCGGCGAGGCCGATGCCGGGATCTCCGCCGGAAACACCGGTGCACTCATGGCGATCTCCCGCTTCGTGCTCAAGACCTTGCCCGGAATCGACCGGCCGGCCATTGCCACCGCGCTGCCCACCGCGCGCGGGCGTACCTATGTGCTTGATCTGGGGGCCAACGTCGATTGCAGCCCCGATCACCTGCTTCAGTTCGCCATCATGGGCTCGGCCCTGGCCGGCGTTGCGGAGCACAAGGAGCGTCCCAGCCTGGGCCTGCTCAATATCGGCGAGGAGGCGATCAAGGGCAACGACATCGTCAAGCAGGCCGGCGAGCTGCTCAAGGCCAGCGCCCTCAATTTCCATGGCAACGTCGAGGCCGACGACATCTTCAGGGGCACGGTTGACGTGGTGGTGTGCGACGGCTTCGTCGGCAACGTCGCGCTGAAGTCGGCGGAGGGGGCGGCCCGCCTGATCGCCGGCGAGTTGCGCCAGGGCTTCGGCCGCAACCTGTTCACCCGGCTGGCCGGCCTGTTCGCGATGCCGGTGCTGCGGGCATTCAAGCGCAGGATGGATCCCAGCCGCTACAACGGCGCCAGTCTGCTTGGCCTGAACGGCATCATCATCAAGAGCCACGGCTCGGCCGACATCCTCGGCTTCGAGCATGCCGTGCTGCGCGCCATCGAAGAGGTGCGCGGCGGCCTGTTGCGGCGGATCGCCGAGCAGGTCGAGGATTACAAGCGCGGCCTGCGTGCACCGGGCTCCGTTGTCAACCCTTCATGATCCGGATTCTTCCGGACCCACGACAGCCATGATCCATTACGCCCGAATCGCCGGCACCGGCAGCTATCTTCCCGCGCGCGTGCTGACCAATGCCGACCTGGAACGGATGATCGACACCAGCGATGCCTGGATCGTCGAGCGCACCGGCATCCGCGAGCGGCATCAGGCCGAGGAGGGCGAGCTGACCAGTGACCTCGCCACCCGGGCCGCCGAGCGCGCCCTGGACGCGGCCGGTCTCGATGCCGCCGAGGTCGATCTGATCGTGGTCGCCACCACCACGCCCGACCGGGTGTTTCCCAGCACTGCCTGCATCGTCCAGGCCAAGCTGGGGATCGGCAACGGCTGTCCGGCCTTCGATGTGCAGGCGGTATGCAGTGGTTTCGTCTATGCGCTCTCGGTCGCCAACAATTTCATCCGTGCCGGACAGGCCCGGCGTGCACTGGTGATCGGGGCCGAAACCCTGTCCCGGATCACCGACTGGACCGATCGCGGCAACTGCATCCTGTGGGGTGATGGCGCAGGCGCCGTGGTGCTGGAGGCCTCTGAAACACCCGGCATCATCGCCACCCATCTGCATGCCGACGGTCGCTATCAGGACCTGCTGTTCGTCGATGGTGGTGTATCGCTGAAGAAGGATGGCGAGTGCTACATGCGCATGTCGGGCAATGCGGTGTTCAAGATGGCGGTCAACACCCTCGATGCCATCGTCGACGATACCCTTGCCGCCAACGGTCTGGCCAAATCCGACATCGACTGGCTGGTGCCGCACCAGGCCAACATCCGCATCATCCAGGCCACGGCCAGGAAGCTCGGCATGGGCATGGACCATGTGGTGGTGACGGTGGACCGGCACGGCAACACCTCCGCCGCATCCATCCCGCTGGCATTCGACACCGCCGTGCGCGATGGCCGCATCCAGCGTGGTGAAACCATCCTCATGGAAGCCTTCGGCGGTGGTTTTACCTGGGGTTCGGTGCTGCTGAAATACTGATTCAGCGTTCCCATCCGGGACGCACAGAGGAGCATGCAATGACGATGGCTTTCGTATTCCCGGGCCAGGGCTCGCAGTCGGTCGGCATGATGGCGGCTTACGGCGACGCGACCGTGGTGCGTGACACATTCGCCGAGGCCTCGGCCGAGCTCGGCTTCGACCTATGGGCTATGGTGGCCGAGGGGCCGGCCGATGCACTCAATCAGACCGTGAATACCCAGCCGGCGATGCTGGCTGCCGGGGTGGCGGTCTTTCGCTTGTGGCAATCGCTGGGCGGTTCGCCCCCCGCTTACATGGCCGGCCACAGCCTGGGCGAGTACACCGCCCTTTGCTGTGCCGGGGCGATCGCGTTTGGTGATGCAGTGCGCCTCGTACGTCTGCGCGCCGAGGCCATGCAGGCGGCGGTGCCCGAGGGCGCGGGCGCCATGGCGGCGCTGCTGGGCCTGGACGACGATGCGGTGCGCGCGGTGTGCAGCGACGCCGCGCAGGGCGAGGTGCTGGCGGCGGTGAACTACAACTCCCCCGGCCAGGTGGTGATCGCCGGGCACAAGGCCGCGGTGGAGCGGGCCTGCGCCCTGGCCAAGGATCGGGGCGCCAAGCGCGCACTGCCCCTGCCGGTGTCGGTGCCTTCGCATTGCGAACTGATGCGTCCGGCGGCGGAGCGCTTGCGCGCTGCGCTCGCCGCGACCGCGATCAATGCGCCTGTCGTGCCGGTGCTGCACAATGCCGACGTGATGAGTCATTCCGAACCGGAGGCCATTCGCGACGCCCTGGCGCGCCAGCTCTACAGCCCGGTGCGCTGGGTGGAGTCCATCCAGTCTCTGGCGGAGCGCGGGGTGACCCGGATCGCCGAATGTGGTCCCGGCAGGGTGCTGGCGGGGCTGAACAAGCGCATCCTGGGCAATGTGCCGTGCGTGGCCCTGGCGGATGCCGCAGCCATCATGGCAGCGATAGGGGAATGAAGGCGTGGCGAGTGACCGGTGACAGGTGACGGGTTGCGTCATGTGGCTGCGCCCCCTTGTTTGTCACTCCGTCACTTTGTCACCTTGTCACTGAACTTAGGAGATGGAGATGGAAGGGAAAATCGCACTCGTCACAGGTGCCAGTCGAGGCATCGGCCAGGCCATCCTGCATGAGCTCGCGCGTCGTGGGGCCTATGCCATCGGCACGGCGACCAGCGAGGCGGGGGCCGCCGCCATCGGCGAGGAACTGGCCAAGGCCGGCCTCAAGGGCGAAGGGGTGAAGCTGAACGTCACCGATGCCGCCGAGGTCGATGCCGTGGTCGAAGGCGTTCTAGCCCGCCACGGCAGCCTGGCCATTCTGGTCAACAATGCCGGCATTACCCGCGACAACCTGTTGATGCGGATGAAGGACGAGGAGTGGGATGCCATCCTCGCCACCAACCTCAGTTCGGTCTTCCGCCTTTCCCGCGCCGTGCTTCGGCCGATGATGAAGGCGCGCTACGGCCGCATCGTCAGCATCGCCTCGGTGGTCGGCGCAATGGGCAACGCCGGCCAGACCAATTACGCCGCCGCCAAGGCCGGCATGGTCGGCTTTTCCAAGTCTCTGGCGCGCGAGGTGGGCAGCCGCGGCATCACCGTCAACTGTGTCGCGCCGGGCTTCATCGACACCGACATGACCCGCGCCCTGCCCGAGGCCCAGCGTCAGGCGCTGGTTGGCCATGTACCGCTCGGCCGGCTCGGTTCGGTGCAGGACATCGCTGCCGCGACCGCCTTCCTGGCCTCCGATGAGGCCGGTTACATTACCGGTACGACCTTGCACGTCAACGGCGGCATGTACATGGATTGATGCCGTTGGCGTCAACAATATTGGTGCCAATTTTCCGCGGGGGGCGGACTTTGATAGAATGCGCCCCGTTTCTTTGACCCTGTAGGGAGTACTACCGAAATGAGCGATATCGAGCAACGTGTCAAGAAGATCGTGGCCGAGCAGCTGGGCGTGAACGAGGCGGACGTCAAGATCGAGTCCTCCTTCGTCGATGACCTCGGCGCCGATTCACTCGACACGGTCGAGTTGGTGATGGCCTTCGAGGAAGAGTTCGAGTGCGAGATTCCCGACGAGGAAGCCGAGAAGATCACCACCGTGCAACAGGCTGTGGACTACATCAACGCCAACCTCAACAAGTAAGTTCCTCCCCGGGCAGGCGCCGGATTCCCGGCGCCAGGGGTGGTGTGCCACAGCGTTGACCGCCGCCCCGCCAATCCATTTCCGCAAGGAGTCCCCTTGTCCAAGCGCAGAGTTGTCGTGACGGGCCTGGGCATCATCTCGCCGGTGGGCAACTCCGTCGGCGAGGCCTGGGCCAATCTGGTCGCCGGCCGTTCCGGCATCAGCCGCATCACCCGTTTCGATCCCGCCCCGTTCGCCGCCCAGATCGCCGGCGAGGTGAAGGGCTTCGATGTGGCCAGCTACCTTTCGCCGAAGGATGCGCGCCGCATGGATACATTCATCCAGTACGGCCTTGCCGCCGGCATCGATGCATTGCGTGATTCAGGCATCGAGGTCAGCGACGCCAACCGAGAACGCATCGGCGTCAACATTGGCTCCGGCATCGGCGGTCTGCCCCTGATCGAGCATACCCATGCGGTGTATCAGGCCGATGGGCCGCGAAAGATCTCGCCATTCTTCGTGCCGGGCTCGATCATCAACATGATCTCCGGCCACCTGTCCATCCTGTATGGCCTGCAGGGTCCCAATCTCGCCGTGGTGACCGCATGCACCACCGGCACCCACGCCATCGGCGAGTCGGCGCGCATGATCGAGTATGGCGATGCCGACGTGATGATCGCCGGGGGGGCCGAATCGGCGGTGTGTCCCCTTGCTGTGGGCGGCTTCGGCTCGGCCAAGGCGCTTTCCACCCGCAATGACGATCCGCTCGCCGCGAGTCGCCCCTGGGACAAGGACCGCGATGGTTTCGTCCTGGGCGAGGGCGCCGGGGTGCTGGTGCTGGAGGAATATGAACACGCCCGGGCGCGAGGCGCGCGCATCTATTGCGAACTGGCCGGCTACGGCAAGGGTGCGGACGCCTATCACATGACCGCACCCACCGAGGACGGTTCGGGGGCCGCGCGTTGCATGCGCAATGCATTGAAGAGTGCCGGGCTCAACCCGAACGAGATCGATTACATCAATGCCCATGGCACCTCCACGCCGCTGGGCGATCTTGCCGAGACCCGCGCCGTCAAGCTGGCGCTGGGGGATCATGCTGGCCGGGTAATGGTGAGCTCGACCAAGTCGATGACCGGCCATCTGCTCGGGGCCGCGGGTGGCGTCGAGGCGGTGTTTTCGGCCCTGGCCGTGGCGAATCAGGTGGTGCCGCCCACCATCAACCTGTCCGAGCCGGGCGAGGGCTGCGACCTCGACTACGTGCCCAACGTTGCGCGTGAAACGCGAATCGAGGTGGCGATGTCCAACTCGTTCGGCTTTGGCGGCACCAATGGCACCGTGGTGTTCCGGCGCGTCTGAGACAGGGATGTCGTTCACCCCGCCCGCCCGGCGATGACATCGTCCGAACCATCCATCCCGCCCGGTCGCAGGATGGATGCGCGGGCGGTATCCGTAGCCGGGAATGTGTTGGCGCGGGTCGACGGTGAATGGGCAACATCCTGTGTCGTCAATGATCGCGGCCTGATGTATGGCGACGGGGTGTTCCGCACCTTGCGGCTGCGCTCCGGCCGGCCTGTCTGGATCGAGGATCAGCTCGAACGGCTGGCCGCCGATGCCCGCAGGCTGGGCATCGACCCACCCCGGGATGCCCTCTGGCAGGCCGATCTCGCCGCACTGGCGGAACGGATGCCGGACGCGGTGGTTCGCCTCAGCCTGACGCGTGGCGTATCGGCGCGCGGCTATCTGCCTGCCGCCGATGCATCGCCCCGGCGCATCGCACTGGCCTCGCCCTTGCCGGACGAGTCGGCTGAAATCGACGCGCATGGCATCCGCATGCGGGTGTGCGAACTGCGCCTTGGTTGGCAGCCGGCCCTGGCCGGGATCAAGCACCTCAATCGCCTGGAGAACGTGCTCGCCCGCATGGAGTGGCGTGATCCGGCAATCCACGAGGGGGTTCTGCTCGACCAGGCCGGGCATGTGGTGAGTGCGGTGAGTGGCAACCTGTTCATCCTGCGCGCGAGCGAACTCGTCACGCCTCTCCTCGACCGCTGTGGCGTGGCCGGGGTGGCCCGCACCCGCCTGATGCGGGTCGCTCCGGCATTGGGGTATCCGGTGCGCGAGGCCGAGTTCGGTCTGCACGAGTTATTGGCGGCGGATGCAGTCCTGGTGAGCAACAGCCTGATCCGTCTGCGCTGGGTGGCTGCCTGTGGCGAGCGGCGCTGGTTGCGTCCGCACGCATTCGATGCATGGCTGGAGGGAATGGGTGTTTAGGAAGCTGTTTGTCGTCCTGCTGCTGCTTGCCGGCCTCGGCTTCGGGCTGGCGGCGCATTTCGCCCTGACTCCGGTTACACCACGCGAACTGCCGCATGAGTTCCATATCTCGCCTGGTTCCAGTCTGAAGGCCGTGGCGCGCCAGTTCGAGCGGGAGGGGGTGCTCACCGCTCCGCTCGCGTTCGAGTGGCTTGCGCGTGGCCTGGGACGTGCCGGTGCGATCAAGGCCGGTGGCTACCTGATCGAACGGCCGCTGAGTCCGCTCGAACTCATCGACAAGATCACCCTCGGCGACACCCTGCAAGGCCGCATCACCCTGGTCGAGGGCTGGAACTTCCGCCAGATGCGCCAGGCCATCGCCGCCCAGCCCCGCTTGCGTCAGGACAGCCGGGAGATGTCGGACGCCGAGATTCTCGCCGCCATCGGCGCGACCGAGACCCATCCGGAAGGTCTGTTTTTCCCCGACACCTATTATTTCGACTACGGTTCGAGCGACCTCAAGCTGTTCGCGCGCGCCTACCATGCCATGCGCGCAAGGCTCGATGCCGCCTGGGCGGGGCGGGTTCCGGGGCTGCCGTATCGGACCCCCTATGAGGCGCTGATCATGGCCTCGATCATCGAAAAGGAGACCGGTGCGCCGGATGAGCGCCGTCTCGTGGCTTCGGTGTTCGTCAACCGCATGCGCATCGGCATGCGCCTGCAGACCGACCCGACCGTGATCTACGGACTGGGCGAGGGTTTCGACGGCAATCTGCGCCGGGTCGACCTCACCACCGACACGCCCTACAACACCTACACCCGCGCCGGCCTGCCGCCGACGCCCATCGCCATGCCGGGCGAGGCGTCGATCCGGGCCGCACTCGACCCTGAACAGAGCCGCATGCTCTATTTCGTCGCCAAGGGCGGCGGGCGGCATCATTTTTCCGCCACCCTGGAGGAGCACAACCGGGCGGTCAATCGTTACATTCGTGGGAGACCCTGATGTCCGGCCTGTTCATCACCCTGGAAGGCGTGGATGGCGCCGGCAAGAGCAGCCATCTCGACTGGCTGGCCGAGACCCTGCGCCAGCGCGGCCGGACGGTACGCCTGACGCGCGAGCCGGGCGGCACGCCCCTGGGCGAGAAACTGCGCGTGCTGCTGCTCAACGAGGCCATGCATCCCGATACCGAGGCCCTGCTGATGTTCGCCGCCCGGCGCGAGCACATCGAGACGGTGATCCAGCCGGCCCTGGCCGCCGGTGAAGTGGTGATCTCCGACCGTTTCACGGATGCGAGCTACGCCTACCAATGTGGCGGCCGGGGTCTCGCCCCGGTCCGCCTGGCGGTCCTGGAGGACTGGGTGCAGTGCGGCTTGCAACCCGATCTGACCCTGCTGTTCGACGTGCCCACCGAAGTGGCCGGGGCGCGGCTCGCCCAGGCGCGCAGTCCGGATCGCTTCGAGCGTGAGGCGGCCGCATTCCATGCCCGGGTGCGCGCAGCCTATCTCGAACGCGCCCGCCGCGAACCGCAACGGGTTCGGATCATCGATGGCACGGGCGATCTGGACACGGTACGGGCCCGGATCGAGGCGATCCTTCCCGCAGCATGAATAGCGACACCAGCCTGCACCCCTGGAACCGGTCCCGCTGGCAGGCCCTGATCGGGGAGGCGGAGCGTCTGCCGCACGCCTTGCTGCTGCACGGTCCGGCCGGGGTTGGAAAACGCCGTTTCGCCCTCGAACTGGCGCGCTGGATGCTGTGCACGGCACCGACCGGGGACGGAGCGTGCGGCCAGTGTCCCTCCTGTCACTGGTTCGAGCAGGGCAGTCATCCCGATTTCCGCCGCCTCGAACCGGCCGAGCGCAAGGCGAATGCCCAGGGTGCGGATGAAGCCGCAGACTCTCCTGCGGAAAGTTCCGAGGAACCGGCCAGGTCTGGCGCGACGGGCAAGAAGGCAAGCAAATACATCCGGATCGAAGACGTGCGCGAGGTGGGCCAGTTTCTGTCCCTGGTCGCGCATCAGCACGGCTGGCGGGTCGTGATCATCGAGCCGGCCGAAAGCATGAATGCCAATGCGGCCAATGCATTGCTCAAGACCCTGGAGGAGCCGCCGCCGCGGGTCATGCTGATCCTGGTTTCGCACCAGATCCGCCGCTTGCCGGCCACCGTGCTGTCGCGCTGTCGCAAGCTCGCATTCACCCGCCCGGAGCGCGCTGTCGCGCTCGCCTGGCTGCAAGGCGAGGGACAGGAGGCGGGCGAATCCTTGCTCGACGAGGCCGGCGGAGCACCCCTGCTCGCGCTCGAATATGCCGATCCAGATCGTCTGGCGCGACGGCAGCGCTTCCTCGCCGCGCTGGAAACCGGGGCAATCGAGGCCGGTTTCGCCCTGGCGGGAGAATACAAGGATCGCATCGGCGAAGCCTGGAACTGGCTCAGTCGCTGGGTGTGCGACCTCATTCTGGTGCGCTCGGGCGTCCGGCCACGCTATTTTCCCGGACATGCGGCCCGGCTTCAGGCCTTGTCCGGGCGGGCCTCGCTCGCCGGCCTGTGGCACCTGCAACAGGAGCTGGCCCAGGGCGCGCGCTGGTTGCGGCATTCGCTCAACGGCCAGATCTTGCTAGAATCGTGGTTGGTCCGCTATGCGGAATGCATGGAGAACAGCGATGGAGGATAGTCTGAGTGGTCCGGTCAGCCAGCCCGGTCCGGCTTTCGCCGATGCCGCGCAGCCCATCCAGGCTGGAGCGGTTCCGGGCGGAGCCGCTGGGCCGGCTGCGGCCCGTACCGGCATGCTTTCGCTCAGCATCAAGGAACGCACCGCCCTGTTCGCCGCCTACATGCCGTTCCTCAAGAATGGCGGCCTGTTCATTCCCACCGCCCGGCCGCACCGGATGGGGGATCAGGTCTACATGATCCTGTCGCTGATGGACGACCCCACCCGCATGCCCCTGTCCGGAAAGGTGGTCTGGATCACTCCGCCCGGGGCACAAGCCAGCCGGCAACAGGGCATCGGCGTGCATTTCGACGACAATGAAGCCACACGCGACGCGCGCACCAAGATCGAGGGCATCCTCGGCAATGCGCTCAAGTCCACCCGCCAGACCCACACCATGTAACCCGCGAGGGGACGGCAAGGCGCCTTCCCCTGCACTCTCCGTTGCCGCTGCATGCTCATCGATTCACACTGCCACATCGATTTTCCCGACTATACCGAGGGGGTGGCCTCCATCCTCGCCAACATGCGCGAGAATGGCGTGGGACATGCGCTTTGCGTATCGGTGAGCCTGGAGCGCTATGCAGCCATGCTCGCCCTGGTCGAAGGGCACGCGAATCTGTTCGCATCGGTGGGTGTGCATCCCGACCACGAGGACGCGCGCGAGCCCGATCCCGACACCCTCGTGACTCTGGCCGGACATGCCAAGGTCATTGCCATCGGCGAGACCGGCCTGGACTATTTCCGCCAGCCGCGCGAGGTGCTGGACTGGCAGCGCGAGCGTTTCCGGGTCCACATCCGCGCCGCGCGCGCGGCCGGAAAGCCGCTCATCATCCACACCCGCAATGCCGCGGAAGACACCCTGGCCATTCTGCGCGAGGAGGCCTCCGAAACAGTTGGCGGGGTGATGCACTGCTTCACCGAAAGCTGGGAAATAGCCCGCGCCGCGCTCGATCTCGGTTTTTACATTTCCTTTTCAGGAATCGTCACCTTCAAGAACGCAGCCAATCTGCGCGAAGTCGCGCGCCAGGTGCCGCTCGACCGCCTGCTGGTGGAAACCGACGCCCCCTATCTCGCCCCGGTGCCGCATCGTGGCAAGCGTAACGAACCGGCCTTTGTGCGCCATGTCGCCGAACATATCGCCGAGCTCAAGGGCTTGAGCCTCGACGAAGTCGCGGCCGCGACCACGGCCAACTTCATGCGCCTGTTCCGGCCACCCTTGAACGCCTGATCCGTGGCAAATCCGTGGCAAAGATGGGCGCTTTTTTAGCAGGTGCGAGATAAATCAGAAGGGAAACCTGCGATAAATACGGGAAGTGGCGAAAAACAAGGGGAAATAAGTCCACAACGTCTTTGGCAGTTGGCTGGTTCGGGTTGATGCCACGCCGGAGGGCGTTCGCCTAAATCAGCGCTTTTCCCGATAGGGCTCGACGCGGGTGGCGTTGAGGCGGTAGCCCGAGTCGCCCAGGTCCGATTTCTTGCTTGCCAGCTCCAGGGTGCCCTGTACCCAGACCGCCTGCATGCTTTTCACCTTCACCGGCTGCGGGAATACCACGTGGATGACCTGATTCGGGGGCGGTGGCGGCACGTGGATGCAGGCGCCGAAGTAAGGCACCAGCAGAAACTCGCGCAACTGGTCGCGGCCGAATTCGAGCGGCACCACGAAGCCCGGGATGCGCACGTTTCGACCGGCCATGGCGCGATTGCTGGGCGCGTTCTGCCACGCGGCCTTGAGCTTGTTCATGGCCTCGATGGCGCGCGGGTCGTTGTCGTCGAGTGCATCGAGGTTGAGGCCCTTGACCATTTCAAGCGGATCCCAGCCCGCCGGCAGCAGATCGTCCCAGGTGATTTCCTGTACCCGGCCGCTGCGCGCCGGGGCGGCTCCGCTTTTCAGGCGATCGCCAACCCGGAATTCGGAAGCCTGGCTCGGCGTGACGATGGGCGGTGAGGCAAGCAGCAGGGTCAATAGGGCGGCGATCAGGTGTTTCACAGTACTCTCCGTCAATGATTCGGGCGCGATTGTAGGCCGACGGGGATCGCGCTCAATCCCAGCAAGGTTAGCAGAACCAGCACCAGGAGCGGGCCGAATGGTTGGTCAAAAGCCAGCGCCGTGGCGAAGGCGAGGACGTAGGCGATCAGCCCGATTCCGGCCGCAAGCAGGCTGGCAT
>CAZOZD010000006.1:9587-12391 GCA_964584195.1 uncultured Burkholderiales bacterium | reverse complement strand
GGCGCCAGTTTCGGGCCCGCCGGTGGGCGATCCAGGGGGGCACGAACACCAGCGCGAACGCGGCCATGAGGCCGAGCGTGGCGGTGGCGATGGCAATGGCGAGCGCCGCCAGCAGGTCGAATCCGAGGTGCCAGTGCCAGGCCGGCATGCGGTTGGCCGTCTCGTGCAAGGGAAACAGGCGCGCCCGGACCAGACGCGGTGTCAGCCAGGGCAGGGCAACCAGCATGGCAAGGCTGACGCTCAGCGCAGCGATGAGTTCCGCAACGCCGGCGAAATACAGCTGGCCCTCGATGAGTGCGTGCGCCAGCGCCTCGCCCAGCGCGCTATTGCTGGCGATGAGCAGGGTGGCGCACCAGCCCGCGAGGATCATCAGCGCGAATGCACCGTTGCCGCGTGCGCCAAGCATGGATTTGGCGGCGCCGCCGAGCAGGGCACCGAGCGGGGCGCCGAGCACACCGGGAAGGTGCGCGGCCTGGCCGGCGAGCGCCGTGGCACCCGCCAGATGCGCAAGCCCCAGGGCGGCCAGCCATTCATCGCGCAGGCGCAATAGCTGGCCGAGGCGGGGCAGGGCGAGGGCCAGCGGCAGCCCGGCCAGGAATGGAATGAGGAACAGGTCGGTCATTGCAGGTGGATCAGGCGGGTGGACACCCGACGCAGGAACTCGATGTCGTGGCTTACCAGCAGGGTTCCGCGTTGTTCCTGGCCGGCGGCCAGCTCCTCGGCGGCGAGTTCGACATGGGCGCGGTCGAGATGGTTTGTCGGTTCGTCGAGCAGAACCAGGTCGGCATCGCCGGCCAGGGTGGCCCATAGACAGAGCAGCTGGAATTCGCCCCCCGACAGGTGATCGATGCGGCGATCGAGGCAGGCCGCTAGACGCTGCGGCGGATCGAGCCGGCGCGCCTCCAGCCAGGCGAGGAACTCATGCCCGGAAATCGGTGCGTCGCCAGGACGCTCGGGCCGTTGCGGCAGGTGGCGCAGACGCAGCCCATCGGCTCGCCACAGTTCGCCGGCGTGGATGCGGGCGGTGCCCAGGATGGTGGCGAGCAGGGTGGATTTGCCGACCCCGTTCGGACCAAACAGGCCAATGATCTCGCCGCGCCCCAGTTCGAGATCGATCGGCCGGGTGACCGGGTGCAGATGTCCGGCCACCAGGCGATCGAGGCGGAGCAGCGTGGTCAATTCAGTGTCCCGCCGACGCCAGGGCATCCACCCAGGCGTCGATCAGGCGCAGGTAATCGGCCACGCTGCCCGTCCGTGGGGGTTCCATCGGCACGATGCGCACCTCCCAGCCCAGGCGGCGGGCAAGGAATTCAGCACCCCGGGCCGGCTGATAGGGGGTGCGCAGCACTACTCCATGGCGGCCCTGCAATGTGCTGGCGAGCCGTTCCAGGTGCGCGGCCGTAGGCGGCACACCCGGCACCGGCTCCAGATAGCCCAGTACCGGCCGGCCCAGCCAGGCCAGCAGATAGAGCCCGTCCTTATGGTGCAGCACTGCGCCCGGGCTGTGCTCGACCCGGGCGCGCCAGTGCGGCACACGTGCGCTCACGGTACGCTCGAAGCCTTCCGCACGGGTGCGGAAGGCTTCGACCTCTCCCGGCCGCATACGCCCCAGCCTTTCCGCCAGGGCATGCGCGACGCGGATCATGCGTTGCGGGTCGAGGTGGATGTGCGGATTGCCCATCGGATGCACGTCGCCCCGCGCTCGGTCGGCCGGCTGTCCGGCCTCCAGCAGGGGAACCTGGGCGGCGGCCTCGAAATAGCCGGTACGGCCGGGCAGGATGTTGGGATTTCCAGCATTGCCGATCGCCGCCGGCAGCCATCCGACTTCGAGTTCGGCGCCAACGGCCACCACGAGGTCCGCATCGCGTAGCGCCCGCATCATGGAGGGCCTGGCCTGCAGGGCATGTGGATCGCGGTCGGGGGGTGCCAGCACGGTGACCAGCACCGCCTCGCCGCCGATCTCTCGCGCCAGGAGCCCCATGCTGGCGGTCGTGGCCGTTATGTGGAGCGCCCAGGCGTGCAGGGGCAGCCATGTGAGCAGCCCCAGCATGAAAATGCGCAGCATGGGCATCCTCCTCAGAACTTGTGCGCGCCGTGGCTGCCCAGGCTGTGCTGATATTGCAGGAACAGCTGGTTCACCCGCTCCTTGCTGCCGTCTTCCCAGAGGTTCGCGGTCGAGGCTTGCAGACGGATGCGGGAGTACTCGGTGAGATGGCGCGTCACAGCCAGCGACCAGCGGTCGGACTTGCCCCACTCCCGAACCGAGGTGCCACGATCGAGCTGGTTGGTGAGCCCGGTGACGTCGTAGCGCAGGCCGAGTTGCCAGTGGGGTGCGAAACCGTACACGCCCTGCACGTATACACCGTCCTGGGTGTACTTGCGTGGCGCGCCGATGACCGCCGGATTGGTCTGGTGGTAGGCCACCGCCAGGTCCTTGCGCTGCCAGAGGTATTCCGCGGCCAGGGTGAAGTCGCCGGCACCGTAGGCGCCGGGGGCATCGAACTTGTACACCATGTCCGCGCCCCACAATGTGCCCGTGCCTTGCAGGCCATGCACACTGGCGGCGGGATTGTCGGCGCGGTGGTCATGCACCTCCTGCAACTGACGGCCGTGCGCATGGGACAGGCCGAACTGGAGGGCGTGGTTCTCACCCAGCTCGGGCGCGAACTTGGCGAAGCCGGTGATGAGGCGCGGCCCGGCCTTGCCCGGGGCCATTTCGCCATGGCCGATCCCTTCCACATCGTGTGGAAGTTCCATGCCACCGGTGACGAAATGGTGCTCGCGACCTTGCATGAACTCGGCCC
>CAZOZD010000006.1:0-9506 GCA_964584195.1 uncultured Burkholderiales bacterium | reverse complement strand
CCCAGCAGGGTGCGGTAGGGCAGGTTCTGGTCGACGAAATCCCACTCGTGCGGATGTTTTTCGTTGAGGTAACCGATGCCGGAGAAGAACTTGCCGCCGCGCAGCTTCAGGCCCGCCGGCAGGGCTCGGGTATCGAAATAGGCCTGTTCCAGCTCGACGCCGCCGCCGGAATCGACGGCGAGATAAAGATGCGCGTCGAAATAAGGGCTGACCGTACTGGAGAATGCAATTTCGGTCTCGCGCAGGTTGAATCCGCGCTCGATTGCCGCGTGCCCATGCCCGTCATGCCCGTGCGCATGGGTGATTCCGTCGATGTGGGCATAGTTGTCCATGCCCTTGCCGCGCTTGTTGTCGTTGTAATAGACCCCGTCGAGGATCACCGAGATGCGCGGGTTGAATGCGTCGCCGGAGCTGAGTTCGCCGAGCCGGTCGGACCGGGGGGCGGCTGCGGGGGCGCGTTGTGCGGTGGCCTCGCCTTCGGCGCGGGCGAGCCGGGTTTCCATCTCTTTCAGGCGGATTTCGTACTGGTTTTGCAGCGCACTCAGACGCCGCTCGAATTCTGCGCGCAGGCGTTCGAGGTCGGCCTCGCTGGCGGCCTGGGCGGAGAATGGAAAGGCACATAGAAGCGCCACGGCAGTGGAGATGAGTTTAAGTCTGGGCATGATCGATTCCTGATTTGCAAAAAAAGGGGAGGCCACGGGCGGGATTGCGTCCGCGCAACCAGGGGCAGGGCAGGGAGCGATCAGGCCGGCGGAGCGCGGCTGTGGTAGGCGAGGACGCGGTGAGCGCCTGTCCGGAACAGGATGGGGTACGCGGGGAGTGCTGATCCCGCCGCGTGGGCTGCGTCGGGTTGCTGCGCGGCGGGCGTACCCCAGGCCGACTGGGCCTGGGCGAGGCACAGCTCGCAGACCGGGGTATGGTCCTCGTGGCCGGTGTCGGAGAAGTGTTCGACCGCATGCACGCGCGCGCTGGCCTGGGCAAGGAACACCAGCAGTGCCAGCAGGAGGGTGAACAGGGTGCGCACGATCTGTGCAGGTGGAAAAAATGCCCGCTTACAGGCGGGGCGTGAGGCCGTCGGCCAGCGACAGGCGATAGGCGCGCCAGCCCGGCAGCAGGCTGGCGAGGGTGCCCACGGCGAGGACGAGCAGCAGCCAGTAGCCCTCCTGCGGCGTCGGCAGGATCGACAGCGGAGCAAGGCCATACTGTGCGCTGAGCCAGGGGCCGAGGCCGGCGGCGAGCAGGGTAGTGAGCGCGAGTCCGAGCAGGATCCCGAGCAGGGTGAGCACGAGTCCTTCCAGCGCCAGCAGCATGAACACCTCACGCGGGGCCGCGCCCACCGCACGCAGGATCGCGAGCTCGCGCCGGCGTTCGCCCAGACTGGCCAGAATCACCGCCACCAGGCCGGCCAGCCCCACCAGCACCACCAGCCCGGAGATGGCCAGCAATGCCCGTTCCGCCACCGCCAGCATGTCCCACAATTGGCTGAGTGCGATGCCGGGCATCACCGCCATCAAGGGCTCATCGCGAGAATCGTTGATCTCGCGCTGCAAGGCGAACACCCCGGCGCGCTGGTGCAGGCCGACCAGCACGGCGGTGACCGACTTCGGCGTGAGATCGAACTTGCTCACCCGCTCGGGCGGGATCGAAAGCCCCGGGATCGGCGCGCCGCCCTGCCAGTCGAGGTGGATGGCCTCCATGGCCTCCAGCGAGATGTGCACGCTGCGATCGACCGGTGTGCCGGTGCGGGCAAGGATGCCCACCACGATGAAGGGCTTGTCGTCGTGGTGGGCGAAATCGATACCGCCACTGCCATGCGCCAGGGTGATGCGTTCATTCAGCGCATAGCCAAGCCGCTCGGCGATCTCGGCACCGATGACCGCCTCGAACAGCGCCTCGAACGGCCGGCCGGCGGCAAAGCGCAGCGGCTCCCGGTCGCCATGCATGAAATGCTCGAAATAGGTGGCACGGGTGCCCACCACCGGATAGCCGCGGTGCGAGTCACCCAGCGAGATCGGGATGGTCCAGGCCACCGCCGGATGAGCCTCCAGCCTGCGCGCGGCTTCCCAGCTCATGTTCTGGGTCGCCTCGCCCAGGCGGAACACCGCGTAGAGCATGAGCTGGATGGGGCTGGCGCGGGCACCCACCACCAGATCGGTGCCGGATACGGAATGGGCGAAACTGGCACGCGCATCCTGGCGCAGGCGTTCGATGCCGAGCAGCAGGGTCACCGCGAGGAGGATGGCGACCAGGGTGAGTCCCAGTGTGGCACGCCGGTTCCAGGCGCTGCGGCCGGCGAGGTGAAACAGGTGCGTCATGTGGCGTTCTCCGTGCGGGACAGCTCGGTGAGCGCGAGTTCGCGGCCGAAATGGCCGGCCAGCCGGCGGTCGTGGCTGACGAACACCAGGGCCGCGCCGGCCGCCCGGCATTCGCTCAGCAAGAGGTCGATGAACGCCTGCTGCCGTTCGGCGTCGAGGGCCGATGTGGGTTCGTCGGCGATCACCAACTCGGGCCGGCCGATCAGCGCGCGCGCTGCCGCGACCCGCTGTTGCTGGCCGACCGAGAGTGCGGTGGCGGGGCGTGACCAGATCGATGCATCGAGGTCGAGATGCTTGAGCAGCCGCGCCGCTGCCTCGCGCGCGGGCTCGGCGCGCTGGCGCCGGCGCGGCGAAAAACGGCAGGCCAGCAGTACGTTGTCGAGTACCGACAGGTAGGGGATGAGGTTGAATTGCTGGAAGATGAGGCCGATGTGATCGGCGCGGAAGCGGTCGCGAGCGGCGCCTGACAGCTCGGTCAGCGGCTGATCGAGTACACGCACATGCCCGCTGCTCGGGGTCAGCACACCCGCCAGCAGGTTGAGCAGGGTGCTCTTGCCGGAGCCGGACGGGCCGTGCAGGAATACTGCCTCCCCCATCGCCACCGCAAGATCCGGGATGTCCAGGCAATCCTGCGTCTGGCCCGGCCAGCGATAGCGCAAGGCCTTGATCCGGACCGCGTCAGCCGTCGCCGTCATGGGTTCACCAGGCCAGCATGCGCATGCGCGGTGTGAGTCGGGTGGCCTGCTGGCCGCGCGCCGAGACCACCTCGGCGTCAATGCGGCGCAACCCCGGGAAATGCGTGGCGAGTTGGACCTCCATGCCGGTCAGGCGCGCCGGCTGGGCGCAGCTGAAACGGTATTCTGCGACGAGGTCGGCGTGGCCATCGCCCGTATCCTGGCCACCTTGCAACACCGGCGCCTCGACGCGGGTTGAGCCGAGACGGCATTGTGCCGCCGAACTCGGCGTGAACAGGGTTTCCCCCTGGTTGAAGCGGTCGAGCGCCTGTCTGGCCGCGCTGCGCTGGCGATCGCTGCGCGGGGCATGCTCGAAACCGACCAGATCGTGCAAGGGGGCCTCGATACGGATCGACAGCTCGTTTCCATCCACCACAACCTGCATCTTCCCGGCGCCATGCACATGTGCCTTGCCGCCGTGGGCGAGCGCCTGAGAGGCGCCGAGCAGACTGGCGGACAGGGCCAGGAGGGCAAGTCTGGACACGGATTTTTTCATCGGGTGGCTCCTGTGGGTGTGCAACACGGTTGCATAGTATAGTCGACAACGGCACGGGCGGCTCAAACGGCCATCGCCGCGGCGTTCATCCCGGCACAGGTGGGACAGCGTCCCTGCAGCCTGAGTTCGGCCCGTTCCAGAACATAGCCCGGCGGCAACGTGAATGCAAAGGCCGGCTGAAGCGCATGCAGGCAAAACACCTGGCCGCAGTGCATGCAATGGAAATGGGCGTGGCCGGCGCTGTCGGGACCGCTGGCGTTGAAGCGCCAGGCACGGTCCTCGCTGGCGATGCGGTGTACCAGGCCATTTGTCTCCAGCCAGTCCAGCACCCGGTACAGGGTGACCCGATCCGGGGCCTCGTCGGGGGCGAATGCTGCCTCGATCTCGGCGTGGCTGAGCGCATGCGGGGCGGCGAGCAGGACCGCGAACACACGCACCCGGGCCGGGGTCGGCCGGCCGAAGGGCTCGATGCGGGCGCTGGCCTGGGATTCCAGCACGGTCGGTGGAATGGGCTCGGATGGGGAAGGGGGCATGGCGGTGGGATGTGCAATAGGGTTGCGTTCATTATCCGTCAAACCGCGTCGCCTCGCAGCCGTTTCGGTTCGGGTGGCCTTCGACGCGGGCATCCATGCCGGCCGTGCTAGAATCGTCGACCATTTTCCCGGACCCGGCGTCCGAGGCCTGCCGTCCGCCCCGGCGTGACCGGCGCTGGCCGGTTGCGCCGGAATCCCTGACATTCACCCTGATCTTGGCAATAAGGAATCATCTATGTCCGCTAGCGTTGAAACCCTGGAAGGCCTGGAGCGCCGACTGACCCTCAATCTGCCCCTGGCGGAGATCGAGACCGAGGTGACCCGGCGCCTGCAGAAACTGGCCCGTAACGTGAAGCTGGATGGCTTCCGCCCCGGCAAGGCGCCGCTCAAGGTGGTGGCGGGGCGTTATGGCGCCGAGGTGCGCGGCGAGGTGATCAGCGATGCACTCCAGACCCGTTTCATGAGCGTAGTCCAGGAGAGCAAGATCGACGTGGCAGGCTACCCCCGTTTCGTCGCGATCGAACCGGCCAGTGCCGATCAGGCCAGCTTCTCCGCAACCTTCGAGGTACTTCCCGAGATCGTGATCGGCGACGTTGCTCAAATCAAGGTGACCCGGCCGCTGGTGGACGTCACTGAGGCCGACGTCGATCGCACCCTGGATGTGCTGCGCAAGCAGCGGGTGCAGTACCACGCCGTTGAGCGGGTCGCCGCGAACGGCGACCGGGTGCACGTGGATTATCGTGGCACGGTCGATGGTCAGCCATTCCCGGGCGGCGAGGCCAGGGACTTCCCGGTGCTGCTTGGCGAAGGCCGCACCCTGAAGGATTTCGAGGGCGCCCTGGTGGGCTTGCGCCCTGGCGAGAGCAAGACCTTCGAGGTCGCTTTCCCGGAGGATTATTTCGCCAAGGAGCTGGCCGGCAAGACCGCCACCTTCGAGGCCACGGTGAAATCCGTGCATGAGCCGCACCTGCCCGAGGTGGATGACGCATTTTCCGCCAGCATGGGGGTCCGCGAGGGCGGTCCCGCCCGCCTGCGCGAGGAGATCGCCGGCAACCTGCAACGCGAGGCCAAACGTCGGATCGGTGCCCGCGTCAAGGAACAGGTGATGCAGGGTCTGCTCGACGTCACGCCGTTCGATGTACCCCAGGGTCTGGTGAGGATGGAACAGCGCACCTTGCTGGAGCGCGCGTTCTCCGACCTCAAGGCGCGTGGCATGAAGGAGCAGGACATCCGTCTCGACGAGTCGGTGTTCGAGCCTCAGGCCAGGCGCCGGGTGGCGCTCAGCCTGCTGCTCAATGCACTGGCGGCCCAGCACGCCATTCGGGCCGAGGCCGACCAGGTGCGCGCCATGGTCGACGAGTTCGCACAGAGCTACGAGGACCCCGCCGAGGTGGCGGCGTGGTACTATCAGGACGCCTCCCGCCTGCGTGACGTGCAGGCTCTGGTGCTGGAGGAGAACATCGTCGCCTGGGTGCTCCAACGTGCCCAGGTCAGCGACGAGTCGACCACTTTGGAAAACCTGATGGGTAAAGCCTGATGCCGAACCTTTCCCCCACTTTCCCGCTGGCCGGCATGCCGGATCCGCAGATGCTCGGTTACATCCCGATGGTGATCGAGCAGAGCGGTCGCGGCGAACGCGCCTACGACATCTATTCCCGCCTGCTCAAGGAGCGCGTGGTGTTCCTGGTCGGCCCGGTCAATGACGCTACGGCCAACCTGGTGGTGGCCCAGCTCCTGTTTCTGGAGTCCGAGAACCCCGACAAGGACATCTACCTGTACATCAACTCCCCGGGGGGATCGGTCACCGCCGGCATGGGCATCTACGACACCATGCGCTTCATCAAGCCCGACGTGTCCACCCTGTGCATCGGTCAGGCTGCCAGCATGGGTGCATTCCTGCTTTCCGCCGGCGCCAAGGGCAAGCGTTTCGCCCTGCCCAATTCCCGCGTGATGATCCATCAGCCCCTGGGCGGCTTCCAGGGCCAGGCCTCGGACATCGAGATCCACGCCAAGGAAATCCTGTTCTTGCGCAGCCGGCTCAATGACATGCTGGCGCAACATACCGGCCAGCCCCTGGAAGTGATTGAGCGCGACACCGACCGCGACTACTTCATGGGCGCCGATGAGGCGGTCAAGTACGGCCTGGTCGACAAGGTGCTGGCCAAACGCGAAGACAGTGCGTAAACTTGACTGAAATATTCGGGTATTCGGGACGCGAACATGGCTGACAAACAGGACAGCGACAAACTTCTATACTGCTCCTTCTGTGGCAAGAGCCAGCACGAGGTGCGCAAGCTCATCGCCGGACCGTCGGTGTTCATCTGCGACGAATGTGTCGACCTGTGCAACGACATCATTCGTGAAGAGGTCCAGAACAGCAAGGACGGCAAGGATGCCGGCGACCGGCTGCCGACGCCGAAGGAAATCGCAGACGTGCTCGACCAGTACGTGATCGGCCAGGGACAGGCCAAGAAGGCCCTGGCGGTGGCGGTGTACAACCACTACAAGCGCCTGCGTCAGCCCGGCAATGCCGACAAGGACGATGTCGAGCTGGCCAAGAGCAACATCCTGCTGGTCGGCCCCACCGGATCGGGCAAGACCCTTCTCGCCCAGACCCTGGCGCGCCTGCTCAACGTACCCTTCGTCATCGCCGACGCCACCACGCTCACCGAGGCCGGTTATGTCGGCGAGGATGTCGAGAACATCATCCAGAAGCTGTTGCAGAAGTGCGACTACGACGTCGAGAAGGCCAAGACCGGCATCGTATACATCGACGAGATCGACAAGATCTCGCGCAAGGCCGACAACCCCTCCATCACCCGCGACGTGTCCGGCGAGGGTGTGCAGCAGGCCCTGCTCAAGCTGATCGAAGGCACCATGGCCGCCGTGCCGCCGCAGGGCGGGCGCAAGCATCCCAACCAGGAATACATCCAGGTCGACACCACCAACATCCTGTTCATCTGCGGTGGCGCATTCAGTGGCCTGGAAAAGGTGATCCGCAACCGCACCGAGAAATCCGGCATCGGTTTCGGTGCCGAGGTGAAGAGCAAGGACAACCGCAAGGATGTCGGCGAGGTGTTCAAGATGGCCGAACCCGAGGACCTGGTCAAATACGGCCTGATCCCGGAGCTGGTCGGCCGCCTGCCGGTCATCGCCACCCTGGAGGAGCTGGACGAGAAGGCCATGGTGCGCATCCTCACCGAGCCCAAGAACGCACTGGTCAAGCAGTTCCAGAAGTTGTTCCGCATGGAAGGCGCGGAGCTGGAGTTCCGCGAGGAGGCACTCAGCGCCATCGCTGCCGCTGCGCTCAAGCGCAAGACCGGCGCGCGCGGCTTGCGCTCGATCATCGAGCATGCCCTGCTCGACATCATGTACGACCTGCCCAGCATGCGTAACGTGGAAAAGGTTGTGCTCGACGAGAAGGTCATCGGTGGCGATGGCAAGCCCATCCTGATCTATTCCGAGGCCGCCGCCGATACGGCCAAGGCCGCCGGCTGAGGTGGTGCCCCGCGGGCCGGGCCGGCGTTCGGCCTGGTGCTGGATTTGCCCAGCCCGCATGACTGCTGATCCATTGTTGGCGTATGCCGCCGGAGACCGATCATGAGCCAAAATACACTGTTCACCACCCCCATCACCCTGCCGCTGCTGCCGCTGCGCGACGTGGTGGTGTTTCCGCACATGGTCATTCCCCTGTTCGTCGGCCGGCCCAAGTCGATCAAGGCCCTGGAAAACGCCATGGAGTCCGGCAAGCACATCCTGCTGGTGGCGCAGAAATCCGCGGCCAAGGATGAGCCGGAGTTCGACGACATGTACGAGGTGGGCGCGGTGGCCAGCATCCTGCAGATGCTCAAGCTGCCCGATGGCACGGTCAAGGTGCTGGTCGAGGGCAACCAACGGGTGCGTCTCGGTGAACTGGAAGACCTGGACACCCATTTCGTCGGCACCGCCGAGCCCCTCAACGAGGATCTCGATTTCGGCACCGAGGTCGAGGCCCTGCGGCGGGCGCTCATCGCCCAGTTCGACAACTACGTCAAGCTGAACAAGAAGATTCCGCCCGAGATCCTCGCCTCGCTGGCCGGGATCGACAATCCCGGCCGCATGGCGGACACCATCGCCGCCCACTTGCCGCTCAAGCTGGAGCAGAAGCAGGCGATCCTGGAGATCTTCGACCTCAAGGAGCGGCTCGACCACCTGATGGGCTTCCTGGAAACCGAAATCGACATCCTCCAGGTGGAGAAGCGCATCCGGGGCCGGGTCAAGCGGCAGATGGAAAAGAGCCAGCGCGAGTATTACCTCAACGAACAGGTCAAGGCCATCCAGAAGGAGCTGGGCGAGATCGAGGAGGGCGCCGAGCTGGACGAGCTCGAAAAGCGCATCAAGTCGGCGCAGATGCCCAAGGAAGCGCGCAAGAAGGCCGAGGCCGAGCTGAAAAAACTGAAGATGATGTCGCCCATGTCGGCCGAGGCCACCGTGGTGCGCGGTTACATCGACACACTGCTCAACCTGCCCTGGCGCAAGAAGACCAAGATCAGCAAGGCACTCGACCAGGCCGAGACCATCCTCGATGAAGACCACTACGGTCTGGAAAAGGTCAAGGAACGCATCATCGAATACCTTGCCGTGCAGCAGCGGGTGGACAAGCTCAAGGCCCCCATCCTCTGTCTGGTGGGCCCCCCGGGGGTGGGCAAGACCTCGCTGGGACAAAGCATCGCCCGCGCCACCAACCGCAAGTTCGTGCGCATGGCCCTGGGCGGGGTGCGTGACGAGGCCGAGATTCGCGGCCACCGCCGTACCTACATCGGCTCCATGCCGGGCAAGATCCTGCAGAATCTGAGCAAGACCGGTGTGCGCAACCCGCTGTTCCTGCTCGATGAAGTCGACAAGATGGGGCAGGACTTCCGTGGCGACCCTTCCTCGGCACTCCTGGAGGTGCTCGATCCGGAACAGAACCACACCTTCCAGGACCATTACGTCGAAGTCGATTTCGACCTCTCCGACGTCATGTTCGTGGCCACTGCCAACACCATGAACATCCCGGCGCCGTTGCTCGACCGCATGGAGGTCATCCGTCTTTCCGGCTACACCGAGGACGAGAAGATCCACATCGCCCAGAAATACCTGCTGCCCAAGCAGATGAAGAACAACGGCATCAGCGAAGCCGAGCTGGCGGTCAGTGAGGCCGCCATCCGTGACATCCTGCGCTACTACACCCGCGAGGCGGGCGTGCGAAGCCTGGAGCGCGAGATCGCCAAGATCTGCCGCAAGGCTGTCACCGCGCACACCATGAAAAAGGCGCGCGGCAAGATCAGCGTCACCCCGAAGAACCTCGACAAATACCTGGGTGTGCGCCGCTACACCTATGGCCTGGCGGAAAAGGAAAACCAGGTCGGCCAGGTCACCGGTCTTGCCTGGACTGAGGTGGGCGGCG